>VAXF01000032.1 GCA_005888395.1 Actinomycetota bacterium
GACCGCGAGCCGAGGTATCGGTGACCCATGGGTCGACGCGGTGCTCGGGGCACTCGAGCGCGACCGAGCGCGCGACGGTGTCGACCGACGGGACACCCTCGACGTCCGGTGTGCCCGCGGCGAGATGTTCCATGTCAGTGCGTCCGGCAACCGCGCTTCCATCCAGAACCATGGTCTCGACTGGCGTCGCATGAGCCGGCACCCCGGAGTCGCAGGTTCTCGGTCTCCTGAGCTGGACGCGGTGTTTCTCTGCGAGTCACTCGACGAGACAATCTTCTTCACTGAAATGGCGCGTGTGCCGTCCGACGTCTGGGCCGTCGATCGCCGGCGAGTCGGCCGTGCGCATCGCGGGTGACGAGGCGTCGCACTGGTCGCGTGCCGGCACCGTGTTGCTGCGCGGCCGGTCGGCGCCGACGACGGTCTACGCGCCCAGTTGATCTGAGCGAGGTCGAGGGACTGGTCGAATCCCGGTATCTCGCCCTCACGGTTTACGGGGCAGATGCCAGCGCTTTGGCGGCGCGCTCGATGCCGTCGTCGTCGACGTCGTGGTGCGTCACGAGTCGCATGACGCCGGGCGCGAGCGTGCCCCCGAGCACGCCCTCGGCCCGTAGGTGGTCGAGGACCGCATCCGGGCGGGAATGCCGCCAGATGACGATGTTGGTCTGGACGCGCACGGGATCGCAGCCGGCGTCGGGCCAGCGGTCGGCGACGGCCTCGGCCAGCCGGTGGGCGCGGGCGTGGTCCTCGGCGAGCCGCTCGACCATCGTGCGCAGCGCCACGAGCCCCGCGGCGGCGATGACACCGGCCTGACGCATGCCGCCGCCGAGGCGCTGGCGCTCGGCCCGTGCGTCCGCCATGAGGTCGGCCGGGCCGGCGAGGAGAGAGCCGACGGGCGCGCACAGGCCCTTCGACAGACAGCACATGACCGTGGTCGCCGGGGCCGCGTATGCGGCGGCGTCGACGCCCGTCGCGACCTCGGCGTGGAAGAGCCGGGCGCCGTCGAGATGCACCGGCAGCCCGCACGCGGCGACGGCCGGCAGTGCGTCCGGCGGCCAGGGCACCCCCCCGGCCGGCATGTGCGTGTTCTCGACGCACACGAGGCTCGGCTGCGGGTGGTGGTGGCGGGCGGCATCGAGCGCCCAGCGCACGTCGTCGACCGAGATCGTGCCGTCGTCGTCGTCGACGGTCTGGAACTGGATCCCGGCGTTGCGGCCAGCGGCGCCGTTCTCGTAGATCACCACGTGCTGCCTGCGTCCCGCGATGACGCTCGTGGCCGGCCGGGTGAGCAACCGCAGCGCGAGCTGGTTCCCCATCGTGCCCGACGGCACGAACAGGGCCGCAGCCTTGCCGACGCGTTGGGCGAACGCGTCCTGCAGCGCGTTGACGGTCGGGTCCTCGCCGTAGACGTCGTCGCCCACGTCGGCCTCGGCCATCGCCCGTCGCATCTCGGGCGTCGGGCGGGTGACCGTGTCGGATCGCAGGTCGACGAATCCGCCCATGCATCTAGGTTTGCACGGATCGAGGAGCTGCTCGACATCGCCGTCGACCTCGCAGAGCGAGCGGGCGCGCTCCTGCGCGAGCGCGCCCACACGGCGCGGCGCCTGGTCGAGACCAAGTCGTCGCTCACCGACATGGTCACCGAGGTCGACCGCGAGGCGGAGGCGTTGATCGTGGACGGCCTGCGCGAAGCCCGTCCCGACGACACGGTGATCGGCGAGGAGGGAAGCCGCCACATCGGTACGTCCGCTGTCACGTGGGTGATCGACCCGCTCGACGGGACCACGAACTACCTCTACGGCTTCCCGTCGTTCGCCGTCTCGATCGCCGCCGAGGTCGACGGCCGAGCGGCGATCGGCGTCGTACACGACGCCGTCCACCGGGAGACGTTCACCGCGTCCGCCGGCGGCGGCGCTCACCGTGACGGTGCCGCCATTGCACCGTCCGGGTGCAGGGGGCTGCCGACCGCGCTCGTTGCTACCGGCTTCTCCTACGAGCCCGCCGAACGGGAGCGCCAGGCGCGTGTCCTCACCGCCGTGCTTCCGCGGGTCCGTGACATCCGCCGGGCGGGCGCGGCTGCCCTCGACCTCTGCTGGGTGGCGTGCGGCCGCCTCGACGCGTTCTACGAACGAGGGCTGCAGCCGTGGGACATGGCGGCCGGCGCGTTGATCGTCTCCGAGGCCGGAGGCGCGGTCACGACCGGCGACCGCTGGGTGCTGGCCAGCACGTCCGCGCTCCACGAGCCCATGCGGCGACTCCTCGCCGGGGCGGGCGAAACCTAGAGGCCCAACGTGATGCGGCTGACGAAGTCCTTCACCGGCTGCGGGGCGAGGCGGTTGGCGACCGCGAGCGCCTGGGCGTCCGTGCCCACGAGGTAGCGGGCGCGGGGCACGCGCGTCGTCATGGCGTGGCCGATCACCCGGGCGACACGCGCGGGGTGGCCCATGAACAACTGGGCGGCGCGCGTCAGCCACAGTGTGCGCCGGTAAGCAGGCTCGTACCGCGAACCGGCGTGGCTCTCGACGTCGCGCTCGAGCTCCTCCCAGATGCCCGTCTTGAAGCCGCCGGGCTCGACGAGGATCACCTTGACGCCCGAGGACGCAACCTCCATCCGCATGGCGTCGGTGAGGGCCTCCAGCGCGTGCTTCGAGGCCTGGTACCAGCCGGTGAGCGGAGTCGTGAGGCGTCCGTAGATCGACGAGACGTTGACAATGCGCCCCCCGCCATGGGCCCGCATCGCGGGCAACGCGAGCCGGGTGAGCCGGGCGGGCGCGATCACCATGGTCTCGAGCTGTCCACGGGCCTCGTCGTCGGAGACGTCCTCGACGGCCGCTGTGCCCGCGTAGCCGGCATTGTTGACGAGGCCCTGGAGCTCCAGCCCCGAGAGCACCCGCTCACATGCGTCGGCGTCGGTGACGTCGAGCAGCACCGTCTCCACCTCGACGCCGCGCTCGGCCGCGGCCTTGGCCACGACCTCGGCCTTGGCCTCCGACCGCACGCTCCCAATGGACCGAAAGCCGCGCCGCGCCAGCTCGAGCACCGTCTCGAGGCCGATGCCCGAGTTCGCGCCTGTGGTGAGAACGGTTCCCGAAGCCATCGGCTACCCGAAGAACGTGTCGGCCACGCCGTGGAGCAGCGAGGGGTCGACGGTCTTGAGCTCCCCGACCGCATCCGCGAGCGGTACGCGGACGATGTCGCCGGCCTGCAGGGCCACCATCTGGCCGAACGCCCCGTCGTGCACCGCGTCGATTGCGGCCACGCCGAAGCGGGTGGCGAGAATGCGGTCGAACGCGGTGGGCGTGCCGCCCCGCTGCACGTGGCCGAGGATCGTGACGCGGGTCTCGAAGCCGGTGCGCTTCTCGATCTCCTCGGCCACCTGGTTGCCGATACCGCCGAGACGCACGTGGCCGAACTGGTCGACCTCACCCGACTGCACGGCCATCGATCCCGCCTTGGGCTTGGCGCCCTCGGCGACGACGACGATCGAGGCGAAGCGGCCCTGCGCGTGACGACGCCGGATCATGTCGCTCACGACGTCGATGTCGAACTCCTCCTCGGGCACGAGGATCTCGGCCGCGCCACCGGCGATGCCCGCGTAAGTGGCGATCCACCCCGCGTGCCGGCCCATGACCTCGACAACCATCACCCGGTCGTGCGATTCGGCGGTCGTGTGGAGGCGATCGATGGCATCGGTCGCGATCTGCACGGCGGTGTGGAACCCGAAGGTCACCTCGGTGGCCGACAGGTCGTTGTCGATCGTCTTCGGGACGCCGACCACTCGCACACCCTCGCCCTCGAGGCGGTGGGCGACGCCGAGCGTGTCCTCGCCGCCGATGGCCACGAGGGCGTCGACCGCCTCGGCGTCGAGGGTCTTGAGCACGCGGGCCACGCCCTCGTCGACCTTGTACGGGTTGGTGCGCGACGTGCCGAGGATGGTGCCGCCCCGGGGCAGGATGCCCCGGCAGCGCTCGACATCGAGCGGCATCGTCACATTGTCGATGACGCCCTTCCAGCCGTCGCGAAAGCCCACCAGCCGGTCGCCGTACTGCCGCTCGCCCTTGCGGACGACGGCTCGGATCACCGCGTTCAACCCCGGGCAGTCGCCTCCACCCGTCAGCACGCCGACCCGCATCCGCAGAACCTCCCCGTCAACCGGGCCGCCCCGTCAGCCGATCACCCTATCGATGCGGTCACTACCCGCGTTCGTTGTCGCGCTCGCCACCACGCCGGCGCTCCTCCTCGGAAGCGCGCCCGCGGCCCATGGGCAGGCGAGCAACGACCTGCGCGCCCGGCGGGCCGCGCTCCTCGCCCGCATCGCCGACCTCAACGACCGGTCCGAGCAGGCGGAGGCGACCGTCGTGCGTTCCCAGCTCGGTGCGCAGACGGCGCGCCACCGTCTGTTCGAAGCTCGCCAGGTTGCCGGACAGCGCGCGATCGTGGCGTACGTCGAGGGGGTGAACCGCACGTTCGCCGCACTGTCCGCGACCACCCTCGAGCTCGAGCTGGCCTTCCGCGACGACCGTCGCGTCGTCGCCGGACTGCACGCCGCCAAGCAGGTGGCCGAGCAGGGCCGGGCCAACGCCGAGCAGGCGCGAGACGTGGCGCGGGCCGCGGAAGGAGATCTCGAGAAGGCGCGCGGCGCGCTCGAGGCCACGATCGCACGCGAGGAGCAGGTCCGCCTCGACGCGGAGGCGCGTCTCGCCGTCACGGCCCGGCGCAGTGCACTCGCCCGCGCAGCCCGCTCCGCCGCGCACGAGAGCCCGGCCGTTGGACGGCATCGCCGAGCCACCGAGGCCCAGGGGGCGCTCATGGCGCGGTACCCGTTCGGCCCCGTCGCCGCGCTGCCGGCGGGCCTGGTGGCAACGGGGCAGCACGTGGTCGGGACCGCCTCCTGGTATGGCCCGGGCTTCGACGGGCAGGCCACGGCGAGCGGCGCCGTCTACGACCAGGAGGGCTGGACGTGCGCCAGCCGCGACCTTCCCTTCGGGACCATGCTCCTGGTCGGCCACGCCGGCCGGCAGGTCCTGCTCCTCGTGAACGACCGCGGGCCCTACGTGGCCGACCGGGTCCTCGACCTGAGCCACGCGGCGGCCCAGGCTCTCGGCGTGCATCTCGGCCCGGTCGACGCGCAGATCGTCGTCGCCGGTTAGCCGTCACGTAGCCTGCCGCGCTCGTGGGCGTGGTGATCGCGATCGACGCGGGAACGACCGGCGTGCGCGCCTTCGCGGTCGACGAGAGCGGGTCGCCGTGTGGCTGGTCGTACCGCGAGTTCACCCAGTACTTCCCGCGGCCGGGATGGGTCGAGCACGATCCGACCGAGATCTGGGACGCGGTGGAGGCGTCGCTCGGCGAGCTGCGCGCATCGCTCGACCAGCCGGTCGCAGCGATCGGCATCACCGACCAGCGCGAGACCACAGTGGTGTGGAACCGGCGAACAGGCGCGCCGCTGCACCGAGCGATCGTGTGGCAGGACCGCCGCACCGCCGACCGCTGCCGGGAGCTCGAAGCCGCCGGTCACCTCCCGTTCGTTCGCGAGCGCACGGGCCTCGTCCTCGACCCGTACTTCAGCGCTACCAAGCTCGAGTGGCTCCTGGGCGAGGGTGGCGTCGAGCGGTCGCCCGACCTGGCGTTCGGCACCGTCGACTCGTGGGTGCTCTGGAAGCTCACCGGCGGCGCCGTCCACGCCACCGACCCGTCCAACGCCGCCCGCACGCTCCTCTACGACATCCGCTCGCGCCGATGGTCGGACGAGCTCGCTGACCTCTTCGGCGTGCCCGCGTCGTGCCTGGCCGACGTGTCGGCATCGAGCGGACGCTTCGGCACGACCGCCGAGGGCATCCCCGTCAGCGGCATCGCCGGCGACCAGCAGGCCGCCCTGTTCGGCCAGGCGTGCTTCTCCCCCGGCGACACCAAGAACACCTACGGCACAGGGTCGTTCGTGCTGATGAACGTGGGCCCCGAGTGCCCGGCACCTGTCGAGGGCCTGCTGACCACCCTCGGCTGGGAGCTCGCCGACGGAGCGGTGACGTACGCGCTCGAGGGCGCCGTGTTCGTGACCGGTGCGGCCGTGCAGTGGCTCCGCGACGGGCTGGGCATGATCGCCGACGCCGCCGACGTCGAGGCGTTGGCGGCGTCGATCGACGACAGCGAGGGCGTCTACCTCGTGCCCGCCTTCACCGGGCTCGGCAGCCCGTGGTGGGACCCTTACGCGCGCGGGGTCGTGGTGGGGCTCTCGCGAGGAACCGGCCGTGCCCACCTGGCGCGCGCCGCCCTCGAGGCGATGGCCTACCAGACGCGCGACGTGGTGGAGGCCATGGGCGCGGCGTCCGGTCGCCGCGTCACGACCCTGCGCGCCGACGGCGGCGCGTCGATCGACGACCTTCTCCTCCAGCTCCAGGCCGACCAGCTCCAGGTGCCGGTCGTGCGTCCGGTCGTGCAGGAGACGACGGCGCTCGGGGCCGCCTATCTTGCCGGCCTCGCCGAGGGCGTGTGGGGCTCCCTCGACGACCTGGCGTCGCAGTGGAAGCTCGACGCCGAGTTCGCACCACACATGGCGCCCGCCGTCGCCGACGCGCGCCACGCCGGCTGGCGGCGCGCCGTCGAGCGCGCGCGCGGGTGGGCGTCGGACTAGTCAGAACGCGGTCAGGCGGCGGCGACCGGCGCGACGTGGGCCACGCGTGCCGGCTCGACGTCCTCCACCGTCCCCTTGCGGGCCGCGTACCTCTCGACGTACTTCTGTTCCGACAGCTCGCGCAGCTCGAACATGACCTCGTCGGTGAAGCGGCGCAGCACCAACGGGTCGCCGGCCAGGCCCTCACCCTCGAGACGCATCGGACGGCCGATGCGGATCGTGATGGGCATGAACAGGCGGGGCATCACCTGGCCGATGGGCTGTGCCTCACGGGTGCCGATCATCGCCACCGGCAGCACCGGCGCACCGCTGTCGAGCGCGAGACGGGCGACGCCCGTATGGCCCTTGTAGAGGCGGCCGTCGGGCGAGCGGGTGCCCTCCGGGTAGATCCCGAACAGGCCTCCGTGAGCGAGCACCTCCCGCGCCGACGCCAGCGCCCGCTCCGACGCCGACCCTCCCTCCCGCTTGATCGGGATCTGCCCGACGGCCCGAAAGAACCACGCCGTCTTGGGATCTTCGAAATACTCGGCCTTGGCCACGAACGTGACGCGCCGGCGAAGCACCATGGGCAGGAAGATCGAGTCGCAGAACGACACGTGGTTGCTGGCGAGGATCGCGGGACCATCGGCCGATAGCTGGTCGAGCCCCTCGACGCGCACGCGGAAGAAGAACCGCAGGACGGGCGTCAGGACCGCCTTCAGGATCCAGTAGGCCACCGCTGTCGCTAGACCTCGCCCATTCCGGGCGGCGGGCGCCGGCCCTGGGCGCCGGCGGCGCGCGGACCGGGGACACCGCGGAACTCGAACGCCACCGGCTCACGGCCGGCCTGGCACACGTACGCCTGACCGGTGTCGTCGCCGCTGACCGCCATCAGCACGGCTGCGGCGATGTCGGTGGCGGGTATGAGCGGGAACCCGGCCTGCTCGAGGGCGGCGCGCGGCTCGGACCCCACGAGCGGCGTGTCGGTGATGCCGGGGCACACCGCGTTCACCCGGATGCCCTTGGCCTGCAGGTGGGGCACGAGACTGCGCACCAGCCCGATCACGGCGTGCTTCGTGAGGGCGTAGATCGGGTCGAACGGGGTCGGGATGAGCCCCGCGAGGGAAGCGGTGGCGACGATGGCGCCACCACCGCGGCGCTCCATCGCCGGCACCACCGCCCGCGCGCCGAACACGACGCCGTCGACGTTGGCCCGCATGATGCGGCGGTACTGCTCGTCGGTGAGCTTGTCGATGGCCGGCTCGGGGCACGTCACGCCCGCGTTGAGGTGGGCGATGTCGACGCCGCCGAGCTCTCGCTCGGCCGCCTCGACCACACGGGCCCAGTCGGCGGGCTCGCCCACGTCGGCGCCGACGAACACCCCGCCGATGTCTGCCGCCGCCTTGCGGCCCGCGTCCTCGTTGCGGTCGGCAACCACGACCCGCGCACCGTGCTCGGTGAGCGTGCGGGCGACGGCGAGCCCGATCCCCGACGCGGCCCCGCTCACCACCGCCACCTTCCCGTCGAGGTGAGTCACAGCTTCGTCAGCGCCCGTCGAAGGTTGCGGACGGCCTGCCCGATCCGCTGCTCGTTCTCGATCAGGGCGAAGCGCACATAGTCGTCGCCGCCCGGGCCGAAGCCCTCGCCGGGCGAGACCGCCACCTTCGCGTCGCGCACGAGGAACGAGGCGAACTCGAGCGAACCCATCTCACGATAGGGATCGGGGATCGGCGCCCACAGGAACATCGTGCCCTTCGGCTTCTCGACGTCCCACCCGATGCGGCAGAGCCCCTCGCACAGAGCGTCGCGCCGGCCGTGGTAGATCTCGTTCACCACCTTCGGGTAGTCGGGCGCCTCGTTCATGGCGACGATGGCCGCGATCTGGATCGGCTGGAAGGTGCCGTAGTCGAGGTACGACTTCAGCTTGGTGAGCGCCTGCACGACCGCGGCGTTGCCCACGAGGAAGGCGACGCGCCAGCCCGCCATCGAGAACGACTTCGTCATCGTGTAGAGCTCGACCGCCACGTCCTTGGCCCCGGGCACCTGGAGGATCGACGGCGGCTGGTAGCCGTCGAACGAGGTGTCGGAGTAGGCGAAATCGTGGACGAGCACCACGTCGTTCTCGCGGGCGAAGTCCACGAGCTTCGTCATCCAGGCGAGGTCGACGCACGTGGTCGTGGGGTTGTGAGGGAACGAGACCACGATCACCCGCGGACGCGGCCAGTCGTTTTCCCACGAGGCGACGAGGTTGGCGAAGAACTGCTCTTCCCCGCCGATCAGGGAGATGCGCCGCACCTCGGCCCCCGCGAAGAGCGGCGCATAGATGTGGATCGGGTACGACGGCGTGGGGACGATGGCGGCGTCGCCGGGGCCGACAAGCACCCACATCACGTGCGACAGACCCTCCTTGGCCCCGATGGTGGTCACAACCTCGGTCTCGGGATCGAGCTCGACACCGAAACGCCGGAGGTAGAGGTTGGCGACGGCGAGCCGCAGCTTGGGGATGCCGCGGCTGGCCGAGTAGCGATGGTTGCGCGGATTGCGAACCGCCTCGGCGAGCTTCTCGACGGCGATGTCGGGCGAAGGGATATCGGGGTTGCCGAAGGCGAGGTCGATCACGTCCTCGCCGCGGCGGCGCGCGTCCATCTTCAGAGCATCGATGTGCGCCATCACGTACGGCGGCAGACCGGTGATGCGCCGGAACTCCATGAGTGCGGAGGCTACCGGACCCGCTCCGCCGCCTGACCCAGCAATTCGAGCGCCTCGGGATCGACACCGACGTCGAGCGGCGCGCAGATCGCCCACGAGGCGCCGCCTTCGGCGAGCGCCTCGAGATGGGCGACGAGGTCGTCGACCGTGCCGTGCACCAGGCCGGGGCGCGTGCCGTGCCGCTCCAGCTTCTCGGCCGCATGGGCGCGCGTGCGGCCGACGAGCACCTGGCCACCCCACGTGGTCTCGAACGCGCGCTCGCCCGCGAGCGCACGGACGCCGGCGGCGTCGGCGGCGAACGTGACCGGGTCGGTCTGCCAGGTGTTCCACCCGCCGGCGTGCCTCGCCGCTACCAGGCGCAGCTCGAGTGAGCGGCCGCCCGCCCAGGTCAGAACGCCCGCGTCGCGCAGCCGGTCGCAGCACGCCGCCAGGCGGGCCAGCCGCTCGTCCTTCGACGCATTCGGCACGCCGTACGCGAGGTTCTCGTCGCGGTTCCCGGCGTCACCCGTGCCCAGCCCGGCGTCGAAGCGGTCGCCAGTCATACGTCGAAGCGTCTGCATCCCGTGCACGAGCACGGCATCAGGAAGTAGGCCCACGCGGGCCACCAACGTGCCCAGCATCACGCGCGTCGTCTCAACCGCGAGCGCACCGAGCAGGGCCTTCGAGTGCAGCGCCGGTCGCTCGGGCTGGCCCAGAGGCCAGAGGTGATCGAACACGAACACGCCGGCGAGACCGGCCTGCTCGGCCGCGCGAGCCGTCTCGAGTGCGGCCTCGGCCTCGTTGCGGAACTGGGGCAGCGTCGTCCCGACGTTCATGCGGGGAACAACGTGCGGATCTCGTCGTCGGTGGTCTGCGAGAAGTCGTCGTACCAGAAGCCGACGGCGCCGAACGGCTCGGGCGTGATGACGCACACGACCTCGTCGGCCTCCCGCGCAAGCTCGTCGCGCACCGGCGGCGCCGCCGTCGGCACGCCCACCACCAACCGTTTCGGGGCCAGGGTCTTCAGGGCGGCGACCGCGGCGCGCATGGTGGCGCCGGTGGCGAGCCCGTCGTCGACGACGATCACGACCCGGTCGGCGACGTCAAGGGGCACGCGGTCGCCTCGGTAGGCGGTCTCGCGGCGCCGGACCTCCTGCTCTTCGCGCGCCGCGACCGCGTCGATCGCTGCTTCCGACAGTCCGAGCTCGCGAACGACGTCGTGGTTGACCACCCGGACGCCGCTGCCTGCGATTGCCCCCATGGCCAGCTCCTCGTGGCCGGGCACGCCGAGCTTGCGGACGACGAGCACGTCGAGCGGCAGGCCGAGGCGCCGCGCCACCTCGTGGGCGACGGGCACGCCGCCGCGGGGAAGGCCCAGCACGATCACGTCATCGCGCCCGGCGTACGCCGTGAGCAACTCGGCCAGCGCCCGGCCGGCGTCGGCCCGGTTGCGAAAACGAGCCGTCACGGTTCCCGTGCGATGAGAGCGGCACCGATCGCACCGGCCTGCTCGCCGAGCTGCGCGGTCACGATCTCGATCGGCGGGCGATGCTCGACGGCCTCGACGAGGTCGACGAAGGCGGCACGCGCCGGCTCGAGGAGGAGTTCGCCCGCCGTCGCCAGCCCGCCACCGAGCACGAGCATCTCCGGGTCGAACGTGTTGGCGAGGTTCGCCAGGCCGAGCGCCAGCCACCACGCGAACTGGGCCATGACGGCCGTCGCCTCCGGATCCCCCTCGGCCGCGGCGGCGGTGACCTCCTCGCCCCGCACGTGCTCGGGTTCGCCTCCGGCCAGCTCGACCATCCGGGCGCCGCGTCCCGCAAGGGCGGCCTCGCGGCCCAGCCGGCCCAGCCCGCTCCCGGACGCGAAGCGCTCCCAACAACCGCGCTTGCCGCACGGACACGGCGGGCCGTGCGGGTCGACGACCGTGTGGCCGATCTCGCCTGCGAACCCGTGCGCCCCGCGCAGCAGCCGGCCCTCGCTCACGATGCCACCGCCGATGCCCGTGCCCAACGTCACCACCACGACGTCGCGCTTCCCTACCGCCGCACCTGCCCTGCACTCACCCCATGCCGCGCACGTGGCGTCGTTGTCGAGGACGACGGGCAAGCCGAGCCGCTGCTCGAGCGACGGCCCGAGCGGCCAATCGCGAATGCCCGGGAGGTTGGGCGCGAACCGAACCACGCCGGCGCGGTCGACGAGCCCCGGCGCTCCCACCCCGACCCGGCCGGCCTCGCCGTGGGCGCGCAACGCCTCGACGGTTGCAACGACGGTATCGAGGAGGACGGTCGGTTCCGCGTTGGGTGTCGGTAGGCGGTGTTCGCCGGCCACCCGACCGTCGGCATCGACGGCGAGACCCAGGCACTTCGTGCCACCGAGGTCGATCCCGATGGTGAGCACCCACCGACGCTAGGTCACTAGACGACGCGGATGTGCTCCACGTGGGGCTCGGTACGCCGCTCCTCGCTCGGGACGTGTGGCCTCATCGTGGTGGCCAGAGCAGCCAGCGCAGCCGGGTCCTGCACGAGCTCCTCGGCCACGTCGAGGAACGCGCGCGTCGCCTCGATCAGCTCCAGAGCTGCGTTCTGCAGATGTG
>VAXF01000033.1:0-2325 GCA_005888395.1 Actinomycetota bacterium
GCGTCATCGGCAGAGGCGAGCTGGTGGTGCTCGACTTCGGCGCGGTGGTCGACGGCTACTGCTCCGACATGACGCGCACCGTGTGCGTGGGTGAGCCGTCGTCGGCGACGGCGCGACGCATGGTCGAGGTCGTCGCCGAGAGCCAGCGTCGAGGTGTGGAGGCCGTCACGGCCGGCGCGTCGTGCGCCGAGGTCGACGCCGCCTGCCGCAAGGTCATCGCCGACGCCGGCTGGGAGGACGCCTTCCTGCACGGCACCGGCCACGGCGTGGGGCTCGAGATCCACGAGGAGCCGCGGGTGGCCTCGACGTCGGAGGCGACGCTGGCCTCCGGACACGTGGTCACCGTGGAGCCCGGCGTCTACCTGCCCGAGCACGGCGGCGTGCGCATCGAGGACACGGTGGTCGTGCTGCCCGAGGGCTGCCGCCGCCTGACCAACGCGCCGAAGGAGTTGGTGGTCACATGACCGAGCACCGAAGCGAAGCGGAGGAGCGCAGGTCGAGAAAGCAGAGCCGTTCGACGTTCACGGCCACCCGAAGGGTGGCCAAGTGAACGTGTCGACCAACGACCTGAAGAATGGGATGACGCTCGACTTGCCCCAGGGGCTGTTCCAGGTCGTCGAGTTCCAGCACGTCAAGCCGGGCAAGGGCGGCGCCTTCGTCCGCACCAAGCTCAAGAACGTGCGCACGGGCGCCGTCCTCGACCGCACCTACCGCGCCGACGAGAAGCTCCAGCAGGCGATCGTCGACAAGCGGGAGATGCAGCTGCTCTACCGCGAGGGCGACCACTACGTGTTCATGGACACGTCGTCCTACGACCAGATCCACGTCGAGCAGGCCGCGCTCGGCGACACCAGGCGGTTCCTCAAGGACGGCGACACCGCAGTCCTCCAGCAGTACAGGTCCGAGATCGTCGGCGTCGACCTTCCTGCTGCCGTCGAGCTCGCCGTCACCGACACCGAGCCGGGCGTGCAGGGCGACCGCGTCCAGGGCGCGCGCAAGCCGGCGACGCTCGAGACAGGACTTGTGGTGCAGGTGCCGCTGTTCGTGAACCCCGGCGACCGCGTGAAGGTCGACACCCGCTCCGGCGAGTACCTCACCCGAGCTTGACCCGGAAGGCGGCTCGGGAGCGGACGCTGGAGCTGCTCTACGAAGCCGAGGCCAAGCAGGTGACTCCCGCCGACGTGATCGCCGGCCTCCCGCTGCCGCCCGAGACCTACACGGCCGACGTCGTGGGCGGGGTCGGCGAGCACCTGGCGGAGCTCGACGAGGTGATAACCCGCTACGCCGCGCCCGAGTGGCCCCTCGAGCGGATGCCGGTGGTCGACCGCACGCTGCTCCGCATCGGCGTCTACGAGCTCGCTCACCGCCCCGACATCCCCACCGCCGTCGCCATCTCGGAGGCCGTCGAGCTCGCCAAGCGGTTCTCCACCGAGGACTCCGGCCGCTTCGTCAACGGCGTGCTGTCGAGAATCGCCGACGAGCTCCGTGGCGACGGCTAACATGACCTTCTGACCGTGAAGCGGGTCCCGTGAGGCCCGCACGGACAGAGGAGTGAGCGTGGCCGAGCGCGAGAGGTCCGCAACGCCCCCCTACGGGGGCGTTTTTGTTGCCCGCAGCCAGGTCATGGACGCCGACGACCTGCGCCGGGCCGTCACCCGCATCGCCCACGAGATCGTCGAGCGCAACCACGGCCTCGACCACGTGGTCCTCGTCGGGCTCCAGACCGGCGGTGGGCCGCTGGCCCGACGGCTGGGCGAGGCCCTCCACCGGGTCGAGGGCACCGAGGTGCCGGTCGCCCTGCTCGACGTCGCCCTCTACCGCGACGACATCGGGCTGCGCCCGGTGATGCCCGAGGCGGTCACCAACATCCCGTTCGACCTCACCGCCAAGGTCGTCGTGCTGTGCGACGACGTGCTCTTCACCGGGCGCACGATCCGCGCCGCCATGGACGCCCTCAACGCCTACGGCCGGCCTCGGGCGGTACAGCTGGCGGTGATGGTCGACCGCGGCCACCGCGAGCTGCCCATCCGCCCCGACTACGTCGGCAAGAACCTCCCGACGCGCCGGGACGAGACGGTGAACGTCACCGACGACGGCGTCGAGCTGGGGGAGATGGTCAAGAAGGGGACGCTCCGGTGAGCGGCCCGGGAGGTCGCTCCATGAGCAGAGGCTCGTGCACGGTCCGAAGGACGGTGCACGAGTGAAGCACCTGCTCTCCGTCGAAGACCTCGGCGCCGACGGCATCGAAGAGGTGATGCGGCTCACCGACTCGTTCGTGGAGGTCAGCGGACGAGCGATCCCGAAGGTCCCGACCCTCAGGGGCCG
>VAXF01000033.1:2433-17341 GCA_005888395.1 Actinomycetota bacterium
CTGCGCGACACGGTGCAGACGATCGACGCCATGGGCGTCGACGCCATCATCGTGCGCCACGCGTCCGCGGGTGTTCCGTGGCAGGTGGCCTCGTGGGTGGACGCGTCGGTGATCAACGCCGGCGACGGCTGGCACGAGCACCCGACGCAAGCCCTGCTCGACTGCTACACGATCCGCGAGCGGGTGAGCTCGCTGGCCGGCCTGCGCATCGCCATCGTCGGCGACGTGAAGCACTCCCGCGTCGCCCGCTCCGACGTGCTGGCCTTCACCGCCCTCGGGGCGGATGTGACGCTGGTGGCGCCACCGACGCTGCTCCCGCCGAGCCTCGCCGGCTGGCCGGTCGAGGTGAGCCACGACGTCGACGACGTCCTTCCGAAGACCGACGTCGTCTACCTGTTGCGCATGCAGCGCGAGCGCCAGACCGAGGCGCTGCTGCCCTCGCTGCGCGAGTACACCGCCCGCTTCGGCCTCACGCGGGAGCGGGCCCGGCTCTTGGCCGACGACGCCCTCGTGATGCACCCGGGCCCCATGAACCGCGGCGTGGAGATCGCCGCCGAGGTGGCCGACCTGCCGCGCTCGGTCATCACCCGTCAGGTCGCCAACGGCGTGGCGGTGCGCATGGCCGTGCTCTTCCTGCTGCTCGGGGCCGGTCGCCGATGAAGGAGCTCGTCGTCAAGGGCGGCACCGTGGTCGACGCCACCGGCAGCCGGCGCGCCGACGTGCTGATCCGCAACGGTGCCGTGGCGGGCGTCGGCGAGGGCCTCGACGGCGAGCGCGTGCTCGACGCGAGCGGGTGCATCGTGGCTCCAGGGCTCGTCGACCTGCACGCCCACCTGCGCCAGCCCGGACGCGAGGAGGCGGAGACGGTCGAGACCGCGGCCCGCGCCGCCGCGCTCGGCGGCTACACCGCGGTCGTCGCCATGCCCAACACCGACCCGCCGATCGACTCGGCCGCGGTCGTGCGCGAGGTGCTCGACCTCGGGACGGGTGCGGCGTGCGACGTGCGCGTCGCCGGCGCCATCACGGTCGGACGGCGAGGCGACCAGCTCGCGCCGATGGCGGAGATGGCGGCGATGGGCGTCCGGCTCTTCACCGACGACGGGTCCGGTGTGCAGGACGCCCGGCTGATGCGGCGCGCCCTCGAGTACGCGTCGGCTCTCGGCGTGACGCTGGCACAGCACTGCGAGGACGAGGCGCTGGCCGCCGGCGGGCACATGCACGAGGGGGAGTGGTCGAGCCGCCTCGGTATCCCCGGCATCCCCGCGGCGGCAGAAGAGGTGATGGTGGCGCGCGACATCGCTCTCGCCCGCCTCACCGGCGCCCCGGTGCACTTCCTGCACCTGTCGACCGCCGGCGCGGTGGAGCTGGTCCGACTGGCGAAGGCGGCGGGCGTGCCCGTCACCGCCGAGGCCGCGCCCCACCACTTCACGCTCACCCATGCCGAGGTGGCGTCCTACGACCCGGTCTTCAAGGTGAACCCGCCGCTGCGCACCGAGGCCGACGTCGCGGCAGTGAAAGCCGGCCTGGCCGACGGCACCCTCGACGCCGTCGCCACCGACCACGCCCCCCACCCGCAGGAGGACAAGGAGGAGCCGTTCGACCAGGCGCCGCCCGGGATGCTCGGTCTCGAGACCGCCCTGCCCCTCGCGCTCACCGAGCTCGACCTGCCGGTCGAACGCGTCGTCGCCCTGCTGTCGTGGCAGCCGGCGCATATCGCCGCCCTCGACGGTGAGCACGGGGGGCCGGTGGTCGAGGGCCGCCCGGCGAACCTGTGCGTGTTCGACCCCGCCGAGGCGTGGGTGGTGGAGCCCGAGCGGCTGGCCAGCCGGAGCCGCAATACGCCCTATGCCGGCCGCAAGCTCACCGGCCGCGTGCGGCACACCATCCTGCGCGGCGAGCCGGTCGTCGTCGACGGCGAGGCCCAACGGTGAACGACCGCAAAGAGGCGCTGCTGGTGCTGGCCGACGGGACGACGTTCGAGGGCGAGTCGATCGGCGCCGAGCCCGCGGGGGGTGTCGCCACCGGCGAGGTCGTGTTCAACACGGTGCTCTCGGGCTACCAGGAGGTGCTCACCGACCCGTCCTACGCGGGCCAGCTCGTCACGTTCACCTACCCGCACATCGGCAACTACGGCGTCACGCCCGACGACGACGAGAGCGTGCGCCCGCGCTGCCGGGGGGTCGTCGTGCGCGACCTCGCGCGCCGGCCGTCCAGCTGGCGCTCGGCGGAGGACCTCGACGCGTGGCTGCGACGTCACGGCGTGCCCGGCATGGCGGGTGTCGACACGCGCAGGCTCACGCGGCACATCCGCGAGGCCGGCGCCATGCCCGCCGCCTTCGGCACCGCCGACGAGCGGGCGCTCAAGGAGGCGGCCCTCGCCGAGCCCGGCACCGACGGCGTCGACCTGGTCGCCGGCGTGACGACGGCCGAGCCCTACCGCGTCGGCACCGGGCCTCTCGACGTGGTCGCCTACGACTTCGGGATCAAGCGGACGATCCTGCGCCATCTCGAGCCGCTGGCGACGGTCGAGGTGGTGCCGGCATCCACGCCGGCCGGCGACGTGCTCGCCCGCCGGCCCGACGGCGTGTTCCTCTCAAACGGGCCGGGCGACCCGGCGGCGGTCGGCTACGCCATCGGGGCCATCGAGGGCCTGCTCGGGCGGGTGCCCGTGTTCGGGATCTGCCTCGGCCACCAGCTCCTGGGCGCCGCCCTCGGCGGGTCGACCTACAAGCTGAAGTTCGGCCACCACGGCGGCAACCACCCCGTGCGCCGCCTGTCGACCGGCGCTGTCGAGATCACGAGCCAGAACCACAACTACGCCGTCGCCGAGGGCTCGGTGCCCCGGGCGGACGTGACCCACGTGAACCTCAACGACGGCGTCGTCGAGGGCATCCGCTGCCGCGACGTTCCCGCGTTCGGCGTCCAGTACCACCCCGAGGCCGGCCCCGGCCCGCACGACGCCCGCTACCTGTTCGAGCAGTTCCGCATGCTGATGGAGTCGCGGTAGATGCCGAAGCGCACCGACATCTCCTCGATCCTGCTGATCGGGAGTGGGCCGATCGTGATCGGGCAGGCGTGCGAATTCGACTACTCGGGCACCCAGGCGTGCCGCGTCCTGCGCGAAGAGGGCTACCGAGTGATCCTCGTCAACTCCAACCCGGCGACGATCATGACCGACCCGGAGTTCGCCGACCGCACCTACGTCGAGCCCCTCGACCACGACATCATCGCCGCGGTGATCGAGCGCGAGCGTCCCGACGCCCTCCTGCCGACCCTCGGCGGCCAGACGGCGCTGAATCTCGCCATGGCGCTCGTCGACAGCGGCGTTCTCGAGGCCTACGGCGTCGAGCTGATCGGTGCGGGCGCGGACGCGATCCGCACGGCCGAGAACCGCGAGCGGTTCAAGGAGGCGATGACCGAGATCGGGCTGGCCGTCCCGCCGTCGGGGTTCGCCTACACGATGGACGAGGCCATGGCGGTCGGCGACGAGGTCGGCCTGCCGGTGATCGTGCGCCCGTCGTTCATCCTCGGCGGTCACGGCGCCGGCATCGCCCACACGCCCGACGACCTCGAACGCGTCGCCGAGCGCGGGCTCGCCGCCAGCCCCATCTCCGAGATCCTGATCGAGCGGTCGATCGCGGGTTGGAAGGAGTACGAGCTCGAGGTGATGCGCGACCGGGCCGACAACTGCGTGGTCGTGTGCTCGATCGAGAACCTCGACCCCATGGGCGTGCACACCGGCGACTCGATCACTGTCGCGCCCGCGCAGACGCTGTCCGACGTCGAGTACCAGCGCATGCGTGACGCCGCCTTCGCGTGCATCCGTCGCATCGGCGTCGACACCGGCGGCTCCAACATCCAGTTCGCGGTGAACCCCGAAGACGGCGAGATGGTCGTCATCGAGATGAACCCGCGGGTTTCGCGGTCGAGCGCGCTGGCGTCGAAGGCCACCGGCTTCCCGATCGCCAAGATCGCGGCCCGGCTGGCCGTCGGCTACACGCTCGACGAGATCCCGAACGACATCACGCGTGAGACGCCGGCCAGCTTCGAGCCCACCATCGACTACGTCGTCACCAAGGTGCCGCGGTGGGCGTTCGAGAAGTTCCCCGGGGTTCCCGAGGCGCTCGGCGCCCGCATGCAGTCGGTGGGGGAGGCGATGGCCATCGGCCGCACGTTCCCCGAGTCGCTGCAGAAGGCGCTGCGCTCGCTGGAGCACGGGCGCTGGGGGCTCAACTGCGACCCGGGCGAGGCGAGCCTCGATCAGCTCGACGACGACGAGCTCGTGCGTCGCGCCGCCGTGGCCACGCCCGACCGGCCGTTCCAGCTCGAAGCCGCGCTCCGGCGGGGGATCACCGTCGACCGCCTGGCCGCGGCGACGCGCGTCGACCCGTGGTTCCTCGACCAGATCCTGCTGATCACCGAGGAGCGGGCCCACCTCGCCGGCATCGGGCTCGGCGCGATGACCCGCCGCGACTGGCGGCGGGCCAAGCGGCTCGGGTTCGCGGACGTGCAGCTGGCGCGGCTGTGGGGCGCCGACGAGCAGACCGTGCGCGCCCGGCGGCTCGACGCGGGCGTACGGGCCACGTTCAAGACGGTGGACACGTGCGGCGCCGAGTTCGACGCGGCGACCCCCTACCTGTACTCGACCTATGAGGACGAGGACGAGGCCGCGCCCGGCGACCGGCGCACGGTCGTCATCCTCGGTTCGGGGCCCAACCGCATCGGGCAGGGGATCGAGTTCGACTACTGCTGCGTCCACGCCAGCTTCGCTCTGCGCGCCGCGGGCTACGACACGGTGATGGTCAACTGCAACCCCGAGACCGTCTCCACCGACTACGACACCAGCGACCGGCTCTACTTCGAGCCCCTCACGTACGAGGACGTGATGAACGTGCTCGAGGTCGAACGGCCGGTGGGCGTGATCGTGGGGCTCGGCGGCCAGACGCCGCTCAAGCTGGCCGGCCGCCTGCCCGAGGGCCTCGTCGCGGGCACGAGCCCGCACTCGATCGACCTCGCCGAGGACCGGGAGCGGTGGTCGGAGCTGTGTGCCCGCCTCGGGATCCCGCAGCCGCCCGGCGGCACCGCGGCCACGGTCGAGCGCGCGGTGGAGATCGCGGCGCGCATCGGCTACCCGTGCCTCGTGCGCCCGTCCTACGTGCTCGGCGGCCGGGCGATGGAGATCGTCTACGACGAGGACGCGCTGCGGCTGGCGATGGCCGAGCTGGCGGTCTTCGGCTCGCTGGGACGCGAGGGCGGGCTGTCGGCCGAGCGGCCGGTGCTGATCGACCGCTTTCTCGAGGACGCCATCGAGGTCGACGTCGACGCCATCCGCGACGCCGCGGGCGAGGTGCTCATCGGCGGCGTGATGGAGCACGTCGAGGAGGCGGGCGTCCACTCGGGCGACAGCGCCTGCGCCCTTCCCCCGCAGACGCTGCCACGCGAGGTGGTCGAGGTGATCGAGGGTCACACCCGCGCCATCGCGGGCGCCCTCGACGTGCGGGGCCCGATCAACGTGCAGTACGCGGTCAAGCGGAACGAGGTCTATGTGATCGAGGCCAACCCGCGCGCCAGCCGCACGGTGCCGTTCGTGGCCAAGGCCACCGGCGTGCCCCTCGCCAAGGCGGCTGCCCGGGTGATGCTCGGCGCCACCCTGGCCGAGCTGCGGGCCGAGGGCCTGCTGCCGCCGCCGGTGCAGGGCGGGCACGTGGCCGTCAAGGAGGCCGTGCTCCCGTTCAACCGCTTCCCCGACGTCGACACCATCCTCGGGCCCGAGATGCGCTCCACCGGCGAGGTCATGGGCATCGACGACCGTTTCGGCCTCGCGTTCGCCAAGAGCCAGATGGCCGCCGGCAACCGCCTGCCCACCTCGGGAACCGTGTTCTTCTCCCTGGCCGACCGCGACAAGGCCGGGGGCCTCACGGCGGCCCGCCGCTTCGCCGAGCTGGGGTTCGCGATCGTCGCCACCGCCGGCACGGCCGAGGCTCTCGAGCAGCTCGGCGTGGCCGTCGCGTCGGTCGTGGCCAAGGTGGGGGATCCGACGGGCAGCGATGCCGTCGAGCTGATCTCGAGTGGCAAGGTCGACATGGTCGTCAACACGCCGCGAGGCCGGGGGCCGCGCGCCGACGGCGTGCACATCCGCACCGCGGCCAATGTCCACGGTGTGCCCTGCGTGACGACCGTCGCCGCGGCGTTGGCGGCGGCTGCTGGTATCGCCGATTGGATGTCGAATGATCTGCGCGTTCGGTCGTTGCAGGAGTATCACGAGGGGGATCAGCTACGTCTGCCGCTGTGACTCGGTTGCTGGGGCGGCGGGGAAGCTCCGTCCCGTTGGCCATCACCCCGCCCGACCCCACCGGCGGGGACTCGGCGCCCGCCGTCCTCACTTCCCGTCATGAATAAGAGAGAGAAAAACCTAAAGGTCGACCTGCTTGCGCAGGTCGGCTCTCTTTCTCTGGCCAACCCGGTTCTGACTGCGTCGGGGTGTGCGGGGCATGGGGCGGAGTTGGCGCGGTATATGGATCTTTCTTCGCTCGGGGCCGTTGTTACGAAGTCGGTGTCGGCGGAGGCGTGGGCCGGGAATGCGGCGCCGCGCGTATACGAGAGCGATGCAGGGATGATCAACAGCGTCGGGTTGCAGAACGCCGGGGCCGAAGCATGGCTGGAGGAGGAGCTGCCGCCGCTGCTCGCTACTGGCGCGCGGGTGGTTGCGAGCATCTGGGGGTTCACCGTCGAGGCGTACGAGAAGGTGGCGACGATCCTCTCCGGCGCGCCGGAGGGTGTCGTCGCGGTCGAGGTGAACGTGTCGTGCCCCAACGTCGAGGACCGCCGGCGCATGTTCGCCCACTCGGCAGCCGCGACCGCGGATGTCGTCGAGGCGAGTCGCGCGTGTGGCCGGCCGCTGTGGGCGAAGCTGAGCCCCAACGTCACCGATCTGGTCGAGATCGCGGGGGCGGCGCTGGGCGCGGGAGCCGAGGCCGTGACACTGGTGAACACGGTGATGGGGATGGCGATCGATCCGGGCACGCGTGCGTTCCGCCTCGGCGGTGGGGGTGGCGGGCTGTCCGGTCCCGCCATCCGGCCGGTCGCGGTTCGGGCAGTGTACGAGTGCCGGCAGGCCTTCCCGGCGGCGGGAATCGTCGGTGTCGGGGGCGTGGCCCGCGGCGAGCACGCCGCCGAGCTCCTGGTGGCCGGAGCCGACGCCGTGCAGGTCGGCACGGCCCTGTTCCGTGATCCCCGGGCGCCCGCCCGAGTCGTGCGGGAGCTACGGCGGTGGTGCGAGCGCCACGGCGTCGCGCGCGTCGCCGATCTGGTAGGGAGCGTCCGTGCCTGAGGTCAGAGACCACCTCGCCATCGCCCTCGACACCGACGACCTGGTGGAGGCCCTGCGGCTGGCCAAGGCGGTCCAGCCCTGGTTCGGGGTGGCCAAGGTCGGCCTCGAGCTCTTCTGCGCCGAGGGGCCCGACGCCGTCACCGCCCTCAACGAGATGGGGTTCAAGGTCTTCCTCGACGTCAAGCTGCACGACATCCCGACCACCGTGAACCGGGCGGCGCGCGTGCTCGGTGCCCTCGGTCCGGCGTACGTCACGCTGCACGCGCAGCCCGGGCCCGTGACCTTGCGCGCCGGTGTCGACGGGCTCGCGGAGGGGGCGGCGGCGGCGGGCGTCGACCCGCCGGTAGCGCTGGCCGTGACGGTCCTGACGAGCGACCCCGACGCGCCGGCGCACATCCTCGGGCAGCGCGTGGCCGCTGCGGTCGCGGCGGGATGTGGCGGCATCGTGTGCGCGACCGCCGACGTACGCGAGGCGAAGCAGCTCGCGCCGCGACTGCTCGCCGTGGTGCCGGGGATCCGGCCCGCCGGGTCCGACCCCAACGACCAGGCCCGTCCGGCAACACCGGGCGCGGCGCTGACGGCAGGAGCAGATCTGCTCGTGGTGGGACGGGCGGTGACGCGCGCCGACGACCAGGCGGCGGCGGCCGAGGCGATCGCAGGCGAAGTGTCCGTGGCGGCGCGGGGCTGACGGCGAACAGCGGGTTGACCTGGGCCGCGTGCGTGCTTAGTTTGCGCCCATGCCCCTCCCTCCCCAGCTGACGCCCGATCAACGCAAGGCCGCCCTCGCCAAGGCGGGTGCAGCCCGTCGTCAACGCGCCGAGTTGAAGGACAAGCTGAAGATGGGCTCGCTCACGTTGCGCGAGCTCTTTGATCAGGCCGAGCGCGACGAGGTTGTCGGCAAGATGAAGGTGCTGACAGTGCTCGAGTCGTTGCCGCGGCTCGGCAAGGTGAAGGCGCGCCGGCTCATGGACGAGATCGGCATCAGCGACAGCCGGCGCATCCAGGGGCTGGGGAGCAAGCAGCGCGAGGCGCTCTTCGCGCGGCTCACCCAGGCCTGAACTCGTTGCACTGATCGTCGTCGTCTCCGGCCCGGGCGGAGCCGGCAAGGGTGCGATCGTCTCCCGGCTGGTGGCGCGCCTCCCCGGTCTGTGGCTGAGCAGGTCGTGGACGACACGCGCCCGCCGGCCGGGCGAGCCTGCCGACGCCTACCGGTTCGTCGACCGCGAGACCTTCGAGGCCCACGCCCGCGCCGGGGGCTTCCTCGAGTGGGTCGAGTTCCTCCCGGGCCACCTCTCCGGCACCCCGGTGCCCGAGCCCCCGCCCGGCGAGGACGTGATCCTCGAGATCGACGTCCGGGGCGCCAGGCAGGTGCGGGAGCGCTACCCGGACGCCAGGGTGGTGCTGGTGCTGCCGCCGTCGCGGGAGGCCCAGGAGGAGCGCATGCGCAGGCGGGGAGACGACGAGCAACGCATCGCCCGCCGGTTGGCGATGTCGGACGAGGAGGAGCGTGACGGGCGGGCGCTGGCCGACCACGTGATCGTCAACGACGACCTGGATCGAGCCGTCGAGGAGCTCACTGGTATCGTGAGCGCATGGCGCAACGCCCTCCCACGATGATGTACCCCCCGATCGAGGACCTTCTGGACAAGACCGACTCGAAGTTCAGCCTCGTCACGCTGTCGGCGAAGCGCGGGCGCCAGATCAACTCCTACTTCAGCCAGCTCGGCGAGGGACTCGGCGCCATCGTCCCGCCGCAGGTGACCTCGGTGTCGCGTAAGCCGCTCTCCATCGCCCTCGAGGAGATCGCCGCGGACAAGATCACCTTCCGGCGCCCCGACGACGCCGAGGAAGAGATCAAGTAGCAGGTCAGCCCATCGCCCCCCGGCTGGCGGGCGCACGCATCGTCCTCGGGGTCGCCGGCGGCATCGCCGCGTACAAGGCCGTCGACTTGTGCCGGCGCCTCGTCGACGACGGTGCCCACGTCGTGCCGGTCCTGACGCGAGACGCGACGCGGTTCGTCGGCGAGGTCACCTTTTCGGCGCTGGCCTCCGAGCGGGCACACACGTCGCTGTGGGACGACGACGACCCGATCCCTCACACCCGGCTCGGCCAGAGCGCCGACGTCGTGGTCGTCGCGCCGGCCACGGCACGAGTCATCGGAAAATATGTCGCCGGCATCTCCGACGACCTGCTCACGGCCATCCTTCTCGCCACGCGGGCGCCGGTCGTCGTGTGCCCCGCGACGCACACCGAGATGTGGGAGCACCCGGCCGTGCAGGACAACGTGGCCGTCGCCGGCGGGGCGTCACCATCGTCGACCCCGGCGTCGGCCGCTTGGCGGGAGGCGACGAGGGCGCCGGCCGGCTTGCCGAGCCCGCCGACATCGTGGCCGCGATCGGGCGCGTGCTCAGCCCCAACGACCTCGAGGGTGTCCGCGTGCTCGTGACCGCAGGTGGCACTCGGGAGCCCATCGACCCCGTGCGGTTCGTCGGCAACCGGTCGTCGGGCAAGCAGGGGCACGCGCTGGCCGACGAGGCCGCCGCACGCGGTGCGCAGGTGGTGCTCGTCACCACCGCCAACCGGCCGGCCGGCCCCACGGTCGAGATCGTGCGGGTGGAGACGGCGGCCGAGATGGAGGCGGCGGTGCTGGCGCGGCGCGACGCCGATGTCGTGGTGATGGCGGCGGCGGTCGCCGACTTCCGGCCCAAGGCGCCGGCCGACGAGAAGTTGAAGAAGGCCGAGGGTGTGCCCGAGCTCGTGCTCGAGCCGACTGCCGACATCCTCGCCGCGCTGGCCGAGCACAAGCGCCCCGGTCAGGTGCTCGTGGGCTTCGCGGCCGAGACCGAGCGGGTGCGCGAGCAGGCCAGGGCCAAGCTGCGCGGGAAGGGTCTCGACCTGCTCGTGGCGAATGATGTGTCGGCGCCCGGCGCCGGCTTCGAGCACGACACCAACCGGGTGGTCGTGCTCGACGCCACCGGGAACGAGCAAGATGTACCGCTCACCGACAAGCGCGAGGTGGCCCGGATCGTCTTCGACGCCGTCGTCGCCCACAGGAAGGGACAAGGACACAACAGCCCATGAGCGAGCCGAAGGCGAGCGAATCAAGCGACAGAGCGTCCCGCTCAGCGGGGCGGCCGCCGAAGGCGGCAACCCGATGAGTCGCTACACGTTCACGTCGGAGTCGGTCACCGAGGGCCACCCCGACAAGATGGCCGACCAGATCTCCGATGCCATCCTCGACGCCATCATCGAGCAGGACCCGCAGGGACGGGTCGCATGCGAGACGCTGCTCACCACCGGCCTCGTCGTGGTGGCGGGGGAGATCAGCACCGAGGCCTATGTCGACATCCCCAAGATCGTGCGCTCCACGGTGTGCGGCATCGGGTACGACCGCGAGGCGTTCGGGTTCGACGGCAACACGTGTGGCGTCATCGTGTCGATCGACGAGCAGTCGCCCGACATCGACCAGGGCGTGAACCTGGCCTACGAGGTGCGCACCGGCAAGAGCGGCGAGGACCTCCTCAACGCGCAGGGCGCAGGCGATCAGGGAATGATGTTCGGCTTCGCGTGCGACGAGACCGAAGACCTCATGCCGCTGCCGATCTGGCTCGCGCACCGGATGGCGCAGCGGCTGGCCGAGGTGCGCAAGGCGGGCGTGCTGCCCTACCTGCGCCCCGACGGCAAGACGCAGGTGACCTTCGAGTACGACGACGGGCGGCCGGTGGCGTTGAAGACCGTGCTCGTCTCCACCCAGCACCAGCCCGGCATCGACCTCGACACGCTGCTCAAGCCCGACCTCAACGAGCACCGTCATCCACCCGATGCTGCCGCCGAAGTTCGCCGACGACCGCTACGAGGTGCTGGCCAATCCCACCGGCAAGTTCGAGCTGGGCGGTCCGCACGCCGACACCGGCCTGACGGGCCGCAAGATCATCGTCGACACCTACGGCGGCTCGGCCCGCCACGGCGGAGGGGCGTTCTCCGGCAAGGACCCGAGCAAGGTCGACCGTTCGGCCGCCTATGCCGCCCGCTGGGTCGCCAAGCACGTCGTCGCGTCGGGCGCAGCGGCGCGGTGCGAGATCCAGGTGGCCTACGCCATCGGTGTCGCCCGGCCGGTGTCGGTGATGGTGGAGACCTTCGGAACCGAGACGGTCGACCCGGCGAAGATCTCGACCGCGATGCAGGAGGTATTCGACCTGCGGCCGGCGGCGATCATCCGCGACCTCGACCTGCGCCGGCCGATCTTCCAGCGCACCGCCGCCTACGGGCATTTCGGCCGCAGCGACAAGGCGTTCACCTGGGAGCGGCTCACCCGCCTCGACGAGGTGAAGTCGGCGCTCGCTTTGTGATCGCGCGCGTCCTGCCGGACGTCGCCGCGCTCGAGCGAGTCTTCGACTACCTGATCCCGGAGCCCCTCCGGGATCAGGTTCGCGTCGGGACCATCGTTCGCATCGACCTTCACGGGCGGCGAGTGGGGGGCTGGGTCGTCGAGGTCACCGACGCGCCCGCCACCGACCGCCCTCTCAAGCCCCTGGCCAAGGTCACGGGATGGGGCCCGGCGCCCGAGCTGGTCGAGCTGTCGTCGTGGGCGGCGTGGCGGTGGGCGGGCCGGCGCTCCGCCTTTCTCCGGGCCGCGTCCCCACAGGTGGCGGTGCGCTCGCTGCCGAGCGCGACGGGTTCCGCGCGCGCGCTCTCCACCCGTTCTG
Organism: Actinomycetota bacterium; assembly: GCA_005888395.1. Classification (GTDB taxonomy): domain Bacteria; phylum Actinomycetota; class Acidimicrobiia; order Acidimicrobiales; family AC-25; genus AC-25. Next base: position 14,470 of record VAXF01000033.1, read on the forward strand.
GGTCGATATCTGCTGGTGATAGCAGGCGGATATCGACCCAGAACGGAGGAACGGGCGTCACGGTCGTGCGCGTGCCGCCCGCTGCCGACGTGGTGCCGCACGTGCTCGACGGGCTCGGTGACGCCGACGGGCTCGTGTTGGCGTCATCGGTCGGCGCCGCGGCCCGCCTCGCCCGTCGTTTGCGCGACACCGGCCGCCGGGTCGCCCTGATGCCGCGCGACTGGGCGATGGCGGCGGGCGGCGGGTGCACGGTCGTGGGGGCGCGGGCTGCGGCGTGGGCACCGGTGCCGGCACTGGGCGCCGTCGTGGTCGTCGACGAGCACGACGAGGCCTATCAGGAGGAACGGGCGCCGACCTGGAACGCGCGCGACGTGGCCCTCGAGCGGGCCCGGCGCGCGGATGCGCCTGCGGTGCTGTTGTCGCCGTGCCCGTCCCTGGAGGCGCTGGAAGCCGGGGAGCTCGTCACCCTGCGGCGCGCCGACGAGCGCGAAGGCTGGCCGGTGCTCGAGATCGTCGACCGCCGCCGTGATGACCCCACGCGCGGCCTCTACTCCGAGCGCCTCGTGCAGCTGCTGCGCAGCGAGCGCCGGGTCGTGTGCGTCCTCAACCGCAAGGGTCGGGCCCGGCTGCTGGCATGCGCCGCATGCGGTGAGCTCGCCCGCTGCGAGCACTGCGGCGCGGTCGTGGCGCAGCTGGAGGCCACGCTCGTGTGCCGGCGCTGCGAGCAAGAACGCCCAGCGGTGTGCGCGGCCTGCGGGTCGACGCGGCTGAAGGTCCTCCGTCCCGGTGTGACGCGCGTGCAGGAGGACCTCGACCGCCTGGCTGGACGTCCCGTGGTCGTCGGCACCGAGGCCGCGCTCCACCGGGAGGAAGCAGCCGATGCCGTCGCGTTCCTCGACTTCGACCAGGAGCTGCTTGCGCCGCGGTACCGCGCCGGAGAAGAGGCGATGGCGCTCCTCGCGCGCGCGGCGCGCCTCGTCGGTGGGCGCGATCGCGACGGCCGCCTGCTGGTGCAGACGCGCGTGCCGCGCCACGAGGTGCTCGACGCGGTGGTCCACGCCGATCCGGGGAGGCTGGCCGTGGTCGAGTCGGCCCGGCGGGCCGCGCTGCGGCTGCCGCCCGAGGCCGCGGTCGCGATCGTGTCGGGTGAGGCGGCCGAGCGGTTCGTGTTCGCGGTCGAGGGTGTCGAGCTCCTCGGGCCGACAGACGGCCGCTGGATGCTGCGTGCCCCCGACCACGCCACCCTTTGCCACGCGCTCGCCGCAGTTCCCCGCCCGCCCGGCCGCCTGCGGGTCGAGGTCGACCCTCTCCGCGCCTGACCACCGACGGCGTACAGTTGGCCCGTGGAGCTCGGGGGGGCGTTGCTGCTCGGGGGCGCCCGTTCCTCCTGATAGGCCTCGTCGTGGCGGCACGGGGCGAGACCGACCCGGGCGGCCGCCGGCCCTACGCCGCCTACCTGTTCCTCGTCTGCTTCGTCGGCGTGTTCGTGCTGCTGTCCTCGACGTTCGCGCTGGCCAACGCCGGGGTGCGCGTGGTTACGAACACCGACGCGCACAACGGCTCACACGTCGAGTTCGGCCTGGGTGGGTCGCAGCGGCAGACGTTCACCGCGTGCGGACGGGCGATCCCTGTGCCGTTAAGCGGCTCGGACTCGTTATCGAGCGGCAGCGGGATCACCTCGCCGTGCCCCGGCCCGGACCAGAACCCGACGGTCGTGCGCGGGCGCGGGCGGCACGATGCGGCGGCGCGGACTGCGGCGCAGGCCGGGCTGGTGGCCCTCGTGGCCGCGCTGCTGCTCGCGTTCCATCTGCGGCGCGTGCCCCAGCTGGTGAACGAACCGGGCTTCGCCGGCAGCGGGGCCGAGCGCATGTACCGCACCTACCTCTACGCGGTGTGCTTCGTCGCGGTGCTCATCCTGGTGGGTGCGGCGGTGAGCGCGGTCTACGGGGTCTTCCGCGCCCTCGGCCCCGGCGTGTTCGCGCCGTCGACGCTGCACGCCCGGAAGGTTGGGGTGGCCGAGCTGCTTTCGGGTGCGATCCTCGCCGGCCTGGCGGCGATCGTGTTCGTGACGCACTGGCGGCGGGCGGCACCGTTCCGCCCCGTGCCGCCTCCAGTCGGGCCGGCGCCGGGGGGCGAGCCGATAGCCTGACCGCGTGTCCCATGTGATCCGCGTGTTCGGCGACCCGGTGCTGCGGCAGCGCGCGGCCGAGGTCGACGACATCGACGGGACGCTGGCGCGCCTCGCCGACGACATGCTGGTGACGATGTACGAGGCACCGGGCCTCGGGTTGGCCGCACCCCAGGTGGGCGTGCAGAAGCGCCTCTTCGTCTACGACCTCCAGGACGACACCGGTGCCCACGTCATCGTCAACCCGACGATCGTCGAGGCACGCGGCGAGTGGCTCCACGAGGAGGGCTGCCTGTCGGTGCCGGGCCTCGCGTTCGAGATCGTGCGGCCGAAGGAGGTCCACGTCACCGGCTGGGACATCGACGGGAAAGAGCTCTCGATCGACGGCGACGAGATGCTCGCCCGGCTGCTCCAGCACGAGATCGACCATCTCGACGGCATCCTCCTCCTCGAGCGTCTCGATCCCGACCAGCGGAAGCAGGCCCTGCGCGAGCTGCGCAACCGCGACCCCGAGCTCGGCGGCCGCGGCCCCACGGCGAGCGCCAACCGCCTCTAACGACGGCGGGTCGGTGCGCCTCGCCTTCCTCGGCACGCCGGAGGTGGCGGTCACGCCGCTGCGGGCGCTCGTCGAGGAGGGCCACGACGTCGCCCTCGTCGTCTCGCAACCCGACCGCAAGCGGGGCCGCGGCGGCGCGCTGGTGGCGAGCCCGGTGAAGGCGGCCGCGTCGGAGCTCGCGCTCCCCG
>VAXF01000033.1:17406-25056 GCA_005888395.1 Actinomycetota bacterium
GGTCAACGTCCACTTCTCGTTGCTGCCGCGGTGGCGGGGCGCGGCGCCGGTCGAGCGGGCCGTCCTCGCGGGCGACGCCACCACGGGCGTGTGCCTGATGGCGTTGGAGGAGACACTCGACACGGGCCCGATCTACGCGTGCGACGAGGTCGAGATCGGTCGCGACCAGACGGCCGGCCAACTGCGCCGGCATCTCACCGACGTCGGGACCGCGATGTTGGTCGACCTCCTCGCCCACCCGCTGCCGGTGCCGGTGCCGCAGGAAGGCGAGCCCACCTATGCGGCCAAGATCGAGCCCGAGGAGCGGCACCTCGACTGGTCGCGACCCGCGGAGGAGGTGGAGCGGGTGGTGCGCATCGGCGACGCGTGGACGACGCACCGAAGCCGGAGGTTGAAGGTGCACCGCGCCTGCGCGCACGAGATCACCGGACGCGGCGTCGTGGTGCCCACGGGGTCGGGCCCGATCGAGCTCCTCGAGGTGCAACCCGAGGGCAAGCCACGCCTGCCCGCGGCCGACTGGGCGCGCGGCGCGCGCTGGGAGGAGGGCGGACGGCTCGGCAGCTGAGCGCCCGGGCACTTGCGCTCGAGGCACTCGTGCGGATCGAGGAAGAGGCCGCGTTCGCCAACCTTCTCGTGCCCTCGCTCCTCGGCCGCAGCGGCCTCGCCGATCGCGATCGGGCCTTCGTCACCGAGCTCGTGTACGGCACAACCCGCATGCGACGGGCGTGCGACTGGGTGCTGGGCGAGGCCAGTCACCGCCCGCTCGACAGCCTCGGGACGTGGGTTCTCAACGCGCTCCGTCTCGGCGTGTACCAGCTCGTCTTCCTCGGCTCGGCGCCCCACGCCGCGGTGTCGGAGACGGTCGAGGTCGCGCCGAGGAGCGGTCGCGGCCTCGTCAATGCCGTGCTGCGCCGGGTCGTACGCGAGGGAACCCGATCGACGGTCTGGCCCGACGACGCCACGCGGCTGAGCTACCCGGACTGGGTCGTCGCCCGTCTCGGCGACGACCTCGGCCGCGACGCGGCGCTCGGCGCGCTCGACGCCATGAACCAGCCGGCGGTGGTACACCGCCGCGCGGACGGGTACGTGCAGGACCCGGCGTCGCAGTGGGTCGTGGGCCTCGTCGGGGCGAGCGCGGGGGAGCGGGTGGCCGACGTGTGCGCCGGACCGGGAGGGAAGGCCACGGGCATGGCGCGCGAGGGCGCGTTCGTGGTTGCCGGGGACGTCTCTCGGGGTCGTGCCGGCCTCGTGCGGTCCAACGCGACGGGGCTGGGACTGGGCACCGTCGCGGCCGTCGTCGCCGACGGCCGGCTGCCGCCGCTGCGGGCAGGGACGTTCGAGCGTGTGCTCGTCGACGCGCCCTGTTCCGGCCTCGGCGTGCTCCGCCGCCGTCCGGACGCGCGCTGGCGGGTGCGGCCCGGCGACGTCGCCGCGCTGGCCGGGCTGCAGCGCGAGCTGCTGACCGCGGCGGTCGACCTGGTGCGGATGGGAGGCCTGCTCGTCTACAGCGTGTGCACCCTCACCCGCGATGAGACGATCGGCATCGACGAGTGGCTGGCCGGCTCGCACCCCGAGCTGGAGCCGCTGCCTGTCCCGGGACAGGTCTGGCAGGCGCACGGGCGGGGCGCGCTCGTGCTGCCGCAGTCGGCCGGCACCGACGGCATGTTCGTGCTCGTCCTGCGCCGTAACCTGGCCGCGTGAGCCCCGCCCCGCGGATCGCACCTTCGATTCTGTCCGCGGACTTCGCCTCGTTGGGCGACGCGATCGACGGTGTGCGGCCGGAAGCGGACCTTCTGCACATCGACGTCATGGACGGGCATTTCGTTCCCAACCTCACCATCGGCCCGCCGGTGGTCAAGGCCGTGCGCCGACATACCGACCTCTATCTCGACTGTCACCTCATGATGGACAATCCCGCCACCTTTCTCGACGCCTTCGCCAGAGCCGGCGCCAGCGGCTGCACCGTGCACGCCGAGCTCGACGGCGTAGGGGAGCTGCTCGAGCAGGCACGCGCCCTCGGCCTCGAGGCCGGCCTGGCATTGAACCCGGACACGCCGTTCGAGGTCGCTGCGCCCCACCTCGAACACCTCGACCTGCTCCTCCTGATGACCGTGTTTCCCGGCTTCGCCGGGCAGAGGTTCATGGCCGAGGTCCTGCCCAAGGTGACCGAGGCGAGGCGCGAGATCGACCGCCGCGGGCTCGACCTGCCGATCGAGGTCGACGGCGGGATCGACGAGGACACCGCTCCGCTGGCGGCAGCCGCGGGCGCGTCGGTGTTCGTGGCCGGCAGCGCCATCTTCGGTGCCGACGATCCTCTGGAGGCGGCCCGCAGGATTCGCGCGGCCGCATCGGTGCCCGCCCGTGCCTGAGCGCATCCTCGTCGTCGACGACGACCACGACATCGCCCGTTACGTCGAGGTGAACCTCACCCTCGAGGGCTACGAGGTACACCTCGAGCACGATGGCGAGGGCGCGCTGGCCACGGCGTTGCGGCTCCAGCCCGACCTCATCCTGCTCGACGTGATGATGCCCCGTCTCGACGGCTACGAGGTGTGCAAGCGGTTGCGCCACGACCCCCGGACGGCCAACGCGTCGATCATCATGCTGACCGCCAAGTCGCTCTCCGCCGAGAAGGTCCTCGGGCTCACCGCTGGCGCCGACGACTACATCGCCAAGCCCTTCGACCCGCCCGAGCTCGTCGCCCGGGTGGCGTCCGCGCTCCGGCGCAGCCGGCAGATGCGGGAGGTCTCGCCGCTCACCGGGCTGCCGGGCAACTTCCAGATCAGCTTCGAGCTCGACCGCCTCATCAGCGACCCGACCTCGCGGTTCGCAGTGGTCTACGCCGACCTCGACAACTTCAAGGCGTACAACGACCACTACGGGTTCCTGCGCGGCGACGAGGCGATCAAGACCACGGCACGGGTGCTCACGCAGGCCCAGTCGCGGCACCCCACGGAGCCCGACTTCACCGGCCACATCGGTGGCGACGACTTCGTCCTCCTGACGTCGCCCGACATCGCGCCCGACCTGTGCAAGGACATCGTCGACTCGTTCGATGCCGTCGTCGCGACGCTCTACGACCCCGAGGACCGAGCTCGCGGTTGCATCGCGGTGGCCGACCGGCAGGGCAAGCTTCACTCGTACCCGCTGCTCTCGATCTCCCTCGGCGTGGCGACGACGGGCCACCGGCGCATCGGCTCGCAGTGGGAGGCGTCGTCGATCGCCACGGAGATGAAGACACTGGCCAAGCGCGCGGCGGGGTCGTCGTTCGAGATCGACCGCCGCCGCGTCTGAGTGCGAGCGGAGCGAGCACTTCAGGACGACCGAGCGAGCGCCAGCTCGCCGGCCGTCGATGGGTGTGGGGCGCAGCCCCACCGGAGGCACTGAGTGGCGGCGCGGGCGAAGGTCCTCACCGTCTCCGATGGTGTCGTCGCGGGAACTCGCGAGGACCGCTCCGGTGCGGCACTCGAGGCGCGCCTCACCGAAGCCGGCTACGACGTGGTCGAGCGGCGTGCCGTTGTCGACGGCGTCGAGAGCGTCGCCGCCGCGCTCACGGCGATGACGGGCGCGTTCACCGGGCTGGTGGTGACCACGGGTGGCACCGGCTTTGCCCCACGCGACCTGACCCCGGAGGGCACCCGCAAGGTGCTCGATCGGGACGCACCCGGCCTGGCCGAGGCGATGCGTCTCGTCAATCCTCTCGGCCGGCTCTCACGGGCGGCCGCCGGCACGCGTGGCACGTGCATCGTCCTCAACACGCCCGGCTCGACGAGCGGCGCGCTGGAGTGCCTCGGCGCCGTGCTCGACGTCCTGCCACACGCGCTCGCGCTCCTGGCCGATCAGCCCACCGCGCACGAGACTTGAAGGCGTGAGCGAACCGAAGGTGAGCGAACGAGCAGATAGAGCGACATGCTCATGGCCACCATCGAAGATGGTCGCCCGATGAGCTCGATGTTTGACGAGCGGGCGATGCGGCGGGCGATGGAGCTGGCCGCCATCGTTCGCGGCACGACCTCTCCCAACCCCTGGGTCGGCGCCGTCCTCGAGCCGGGCTCGTTCGAAGGGGCCACCCGTCCGCCCGGCGGCCCCCACGCCGAACGTGTGGCCCTCGACGCGGCGGCAGAGCAGGCGCGTGGTGCAACGCTCTACGTCACCCTCGAGCCGTGCGCGCACACCGGCCGCACGTCGCCATGCGTCGATGCGATTCTCGCGGCCGGAGTCCGGCGGGTCGTCGTCGGGATCGAAGATCCCGACCCGCGTGTTCGGGGCGAAGGCATTCGCCGGCTGCGCGACGCGGGTGTCGACGTCGAGGTCGGCGTGTGCGCCGGCGAGGTCCGCGACCAGCTTGGCCCCTACCTGAAGCACCGCACGACCGGCCGGCCGTTCACGGTGCTCAAGCTGGCGGTGAGCCTCGACGGACGCATCGCCTCGCCCGACGGCGCCAGCCGGTGGATCACCGGCGACGAGGCCCGAGCCGACGCCCACCGCCTCCGTGCCGAGAGCGACGCGGTGCTCGTGGGCGCGGGCACGGTGAAGACCGACGATCCGGAGCTCACGGTGCGCCTCGTGCCCACCGCGCGCCAGCCGTTGCGGGTGGTCCTCGGTCACGCCCCCGCAGGCGCGCGTTGCCAGCCCGCGCTCGAGCTGGGGGGCGACCTCGGCGACGTGCTCGACGAGCTCGGCCGCCGCGACGTGCTCCAGCTGCTGGTGGAGGGCGGGGCCCACGTGGCCGGCGCCTTTCACCGCGCCGGCCTCGTCGACCGCTACATCTTCTACATCGCCCCCGCGCTGTTTGGAGGCGACGACGCCCGCCCGATGTTCGCCGGCGCGGGCGCGGCGACGATGGCCGACGTCTGGCGTGGCCACATCGTGTCTGTGGAGCGTCTCGGTGACGACCTCAGGGTTGAGTTGGTTCCCTGATGTTCACGGGGATCGTCGAAGAGCTGGGCACGCTCGCCGCCCGCGAGGGCAACCGTTTCCGCTTTGCTGCCACACTCGTGACCCAGGACGCGAAAGTGGGCGACTCGATCGCCGCGAACGGGTGCTGCGTCACCGTCGTCGACGTCGGCGACGGTTGGTGGGAGGCCGACGTGGTCGACGAGTCGCTCTTGCGCACCAACCTCGCCGACCTGCGCCCGGGCGATCCGGTCAACCTCGAGCGTCCGCTGCGGCTGGCCGACCGCCTCGGCGGCCACCTCGTGCAGGGCCACGTCGACGGAGTCGGCAAGGTCGTTACGGGGGCGCCGACGCTCTGGGTGCAGGCTCCGCCTGCGATCATGCGCTACCTGGTCGAGAAGGGGTCGATCACCGTCGACGGGTGCAGCCTCACGGTGGTCGACGTGCTACCCGACGGTTTCACCGTGGCCATCGTCCCCCACACCGCCGAGGCGACCACGCTCGGTCACCGGGTGCCCGGCGAGAAGGTCAACCTCGAGGTCGACCTGGTGGCGAAATACGTGGAGCGCCTGCTGACGCGGGACAATAGTTAGCCATGCCGTTCGCCCCCATCGACGACGCCATCGCCGCCATCGGGCGCGGCGACGTGGTGGTGGTGGTCGACGACGCCGATCGCGAGAACGAGGGCGACCTCATCATGGCGGCCGAGTTCGCCACACCGGAGAAGATCGCCTTCTTCCTCAGCCACACCTCCGGAGTGATCTGCGCGCCGCTCACGGCCGAGCGCTGCGACGAGCTCGACCTGCCTCTGATGGTCGCCGACAACACCGAGACCAACCGCACCGCCTTCACCGTGTCGGTCGACTACCGGCACGGCACGTCCACCGGCATCTCCGCCGGCGACCGCGCCGTCACCGTCAACGCCCTCATCGACCCGGCCACCCGCCCAGCCGACCTGGCTCGCCCCGGCCACATCTTCCCGCTGCGCGCCGCCGAGGGAGGTGTCCTGCGCCGGTCGGGCCACACCGAGGCCACGATCGACCTGGTGCGCATGGCGGGCCTCTACCCGGCGGGCATCCTCTGCGAGGTCGTCAACGAGGCCAAGACCGGCATGGCCCGGTTGCCCGAGCTCGAGCGGTTCGTCGACGAGCACGACCTCCTCCTCATCTCCATCGCCGACCTCATCCGGTGGCGCCGCCAGCGTGAGAAGCTCGTGAAGCGGGTCGCTGAGGCGCCCATTCCCGTCGAGGGGATGGGCAAGTGGACGTGCTACGTCTACGAGTCGATCCTCGACGGCGAGCAGCACCTGGCTCTTGTCAAGGGCGCGGTGCAGAACGAGGGGAACGTGCTCGTGCGCGTGCACTCCGAGTGCCTCACCGGCGACGTGTTCGGTTCGCTCCGGTGCGACTGCGGACCCCAGCTCGACGACGCGCTGGCGAAGATCGCGTCCGAGGGCCTGGGCGTTGTCGTCTACCTGCGCGGGCACGAGGGCCGCGGCATAGGCATCGCCCACAAGCTGCGCGCGTACGCGCTCCAGGATCAGGGTCACGACACGGTCGACGCCAACCTGCGCCTCGGGCTGCCGGTCGACAGCCGCGAGTACGGCATCGGGTCGCAGATCCTCATCGACCTGGGCATCACCACCATGCGGCTGATGACGAACAACCCCGGCAAGTACGGCGGCCTCGAGGGGTTCGGGCTCGAGATCGTCGAGCGCGTGCCGCTGCAGACCGTGCCAAACCCGGAGAACATCCGCTACCTGCGCACCAAGCGCGAGCGCATGGGCCACCTGCTGGAAGGGCTCGATGACGTCCTCTAGCTCGGGCGTGCGCTACGACGGCACTCTGCGCGGCGACGGACTGCGCGTGGCGATCGCCTGCGCCCGCTTCAACGACCTGGTCACCGAGCGGCTGCTCGAAGGTGCGCGCGACGGGCTCCTGAGGCATGGCGTCGACGAGGCGTCGGTGAGCGTCATCTGGGTGCCGGGGGCGTTCGAGCTCCCGCTGGTGAGCCTGCGGGCGGCGCAGTCGGGTGAGTACGACGCCGTCATCGCCCTGGGCGCGGTGATCCGCGGCGAGACCGGCCACTACGAGCAGGTGGCAGGGCAGTGCGCGGCCGGGCTGATGCGGGCGCAGCTCGACACCGGGATACCGGTGGTGTTCGGCGTCCTCGCCACCGACACGCTCGACCAGGCGATGGCGAGGGCGGGTGGCAAGGCCGGCAACAAGGGGTTCGAGGCCGCGCTCACCGGCCAGTTGCCCAAGCCGGCGGTGTAGGAGTGCTCAAGCTCGTGCTGCCCAAGGGGTCGCTCGAACGCGCCACGTTGCAGCTGTTCGAGGACGCCGACCTCGCTGTCCTGCGATCGTCCGAGGTGGAGTACCGCGCCACGATCGCCGACCCGCGCGTGACCGAGGTCAGGATCCTGCGGCCCCAGGAGATCCCACGCTACGTGGCCGACGGCCTGTTCGACCTCGGCATCACCGGTCGCGACTGGATCGAGGAGACGGCGAGCAACGTCGTCTCCCTGGGCGAGCTCCGTTACTCGAAGGCCTCGTCGCGACCGGTCAAGCTCGTGGTGGCGGTGCCCGACGACTCGCGGATCGAGCGCGTCGCCGACCTGAAGCCGGGCTCGCGCGTGTCCACCGAGTACCCGAACCTGACCCGGCGCTTCTTCGAGGAGCGTGGGGTCGAGGTGGAGGTTCAGCTGTCATACGGCGCGACCGAGGCCAAGGTGCCCGACATCGTCGACGCCAT
>VAXF01000033.1:25084-37446 GCA_005888395.1 Actinomycetota bacterium
GAGCTGGTGGCCAACCCCGTCGCCTATGACGACCCCGACAAACGCCACGCCATGCAGCAGATCCGCACGCTGCTCGAGGGCACGATGGAGGCGCGCGACAAGGTGCTCGTCAAGCTCAACGTGGCGGCCGACGACCTCGACCGGGTGATCGAGGTGTTGCCGTCGGCGAAGTCGCCCACCGTGTCGCAGCTCTTCGGCGGCGCCGGGTACGCGGTCGAGGCGGTCGTGGCCAAGGCCGACATCAACATCCTCATACCCGCCCTGCGCGACGCAGGTGCCACCGACATCCTCGAGCTGCCACTCTCGAAGATCGTCCACTAGTGCCCGACGGTCTGGTCGCCGAGTTCGACGGCGACAAGGGCATCGGGACGATCCGCGGCGACGACGGGCGGGACTACTTCTTCCACTGCATTGCCATCGCCGGCGGCGTGCGCACGATCGACGAGGGCACCGAGGTGGTCTTCGACGTCGTGCCCGGCCACCAGGGCCGCTGGGAGGCGGCCCGGATTCGCTCGTCCTGATCAGCCGATCCGCACGGGCAGCCTCCGGGGGCCGCGGACCTGGCCACCGGCCCACGCCACGGCGTCGGGATCGGCGAGGGTGAATACCGGGAAGGCCTGCAACCACACCTCGAGCGCCACCCGCAGCTCCATGCGTGCGAGATGCGAGCCGACGCAGCGGTGGATGCCGAGGCCGAACGCCGAATGACGGTTGACCTCTCGGTCGATGACGACCTGGTCGGCCTTCTCGAACGCCTCGGGGTCGCGGTTCGCGGCCGGGAACGGGAGCAGGACCCAGTCGTCGGCCTTCATCGGGCAGCCGTTCCAGTCGATGTCGTGCTTGACGAGACGGGCCATGGTGACCGGCGCGTAGGCCCGCAGCAGCTCTTCCATCGCCGTGGCGAGGAGCTCGGGCTCGGCGACGAGGCGCACCCGGTCGTCGGGATTCGCCGCGAGGTGCCAGAGTGAGGCGCCGATGGCGCTCCAGGTCGTGTCGATACCGGCGAGCAGGAGGAGACCGATCGTGCCGCCGACGTGGCCGACCTCGAGCGGGCGCCCGTCCATCTCGGCGCCGAGCAGATAGGTCGTGAGGTCGTCGCGGGGGTTCTCGAGGTGGTCGTCGATCTGGGCGCGCAAGTAGGCGAACAGCTCGCCCATGCCCTCGACCCGCTGCTCGATGGGCAGGGACACACCCTCGATGACGTGGTCGACGAACCCGCGGAACACCTCGGCGTCCTCCTCCGGGAAGCCGAGCATGCGGGCGATGACGCGCACGGGGATGTGCTGGGCGTACTCCTCGGCGGCATCGACGATGTCGCGGCCGCGGAGTGCGTCGACGAGCTCCTCGCAGTAGGCGCGGGTCGACGGCTCGAGACGAGCAATCGCCTGTGGGGCGAACGGGGGGAGGAGAACCCGCCGGGCCCCTTGGTGGAAAGGTGGATCCGACGAGATCGGTGGCACGCCGCCTCGGGGCGACAGGTCGGGCGGGCGGTACTCGGTGACGATGATGCTGCGGGAGGTGAAGTTGTCGGTGTCGTAGGCGATGGCCGCGACGTCGTCGTGGCGGGTCGGAAGCCACACGCCCCCATAGCGGTCGGAGTGCGCGACCGGACAGGTGCGCCGCAGCTCGTCCCAGATGGCGAACGGGTCGTGCGCCCACACCCCGTCGGTGTGGTCGAAGTCGGTCGCCCAGTCCTCGACTGGCGGGTGGTGGCCCATCAGCGATCCTCGTCGAGGACGACCGCGTGCTCGGGGCAGTTGTCGAAGGCGTGACGGGCGGCGGTCTCGAGCCCGGGTGGAACCGACCCGTCACCGATCTCGCGGCCGTTGCCCAGCTCGTCGGCCTCGATCAGATCGGGGGCGAGCGTGTAGCAGCGGCCGTGGCCCTCACAGCGGCTCTGGTCGATGTGGATCCGCATGTCCCTCCCGTAGGACCCTATCGAGTGCCCGTGGCACCGTCGGTCTCATAGGGTTTGCAGCATGGAGACGAGAACGATCGGCAGCCTCGAGGTCTCGGTGGTCGGCGTCGGCTGCAACAACTTCGGGGGACGCATCGACGACGCGGCGACACGGGCGGTCGTCGACGCTGCCCTCGACGAGGGCATCACCCTGTTCGACACGGCCGATGTCTACGGCGGCCGGCGCAGCGAGGAGTTGCTGGGCGCCGCGCTCGGTAGTCGTCGCGACGGCGTCGTCATCGCCACGAAGTTCGGGATGGGCGACGGCACGAACCTGCCGAAGGGCGCCGGGGCCCGAGCGGTGGCGGAGGCGGTCGAAGGCAGCCTGCGCCGGCTCGGCACCGACAGGATCGACCTCTACCAGCTCCATGCACCCGACGACGCCACCCCCGTCGACGAGACTCTCGAGGCGCTCGATCGCCTCGTACGCGACGGCAAGGTGCGCGAGATCGGGTGCTCGAACTTCGACGGCACGCGGATCGACGACGCCGCGCTGTCGGCCGAGAAGAACGGCACGGCCGGCTTCGTGAGCGTGCAGAACGAGCTGAGCCTGCTCCGGCGGCGGGGCGAAGGCGACCTGCTGGCGGCCTGCGCGCGCCACGAGCTGACCGTCCTCCCATACTTCCCGCTGGCGAGCGGGATGCTCACCGGCAAGTACCGCCGGGGCGAGGAGCCGCCGCCGGGTACGCGGCTCGCGGGCATGCCCGCCGATCGCCGCGAGCGGGCGCTGTCCGACCGTCGCTTCGACACGGTCGAAGCACTGGACGCGTTCGCCCGCAGGCGGGGCCACACGTTGCTCGAGCTGGCGATGTCGTGGCTGGCCGGGCTTCCACACCTCGCGTCGGTGATCGCGGGTGCGACCAGGCCCGAGCAGGTGCGGGCCAACGCCGGCGCTGTCGGCTGGTCGCTCACCGACGCGGAGCGCGCCGAGCTCGACGCGCTCTCGCCGCCCGCCTAGGAGCTCGCTCGCCCGAGGGCGACGCGCTCCCTGCGCACCTCGGGGTTGTAACAGACGCCCTTCATGCCGAGCATCTGCGCCGGCACGCACATGTTCGAGTTCCGGCACGACCGGTGTGCCGGGTCGCCGCCGAGGACGCGCTCGGCCAGCTCGGGCTCGGCGTAGAAGGGCCGGCCGAGGCCCACCATGTCGGCGTCGCCCGCGTCGAGGATGCCGTTCACCTCTTCGGGAGTGCGGATGCCGCCGACTGCGAACACCGGTATCGACACGCGCCGTTTCGCGGTGGTGAAGATCGGCCGGTTCCACACGGGCTCGAACGGGCGGCGCCTTCCGCCCACGACGTATCCGGCGAGCAGGAGCGACCGTCGCCAACGGCCGGGCGCGGCGGCGCGCAGCTTGCGTTTGATCGCCTCGTTGCGCCACAGCGACTTGGGTACGCCGCCACGCGCCAGGGTGGTGTCGGGGAACACCGAGACCTCCACGGGAGTGACCGCATGGAATCCCCAGTCCTCGACCAGCTCGCACATGCGCATGGCCTCGTCGAAGGTCGTGCGGGGTCGCATCGGCGGCGCCTTCTCGACCGGGATCTTGACTGTGCACGCGTAGTCGTTGCCGGCACGCGCCGCGATCGCGTCACGGATCACCTGGAGCACCCGTGCGCGGCGCTCGACCGAACCTCCGAACTCGTCGGTGCGGCGGTTGTAGAACGGCGAAAGGAACTGGTCGAGCAGCTTGGCGTTCGCCGATGCCAGCTGGACACCGTCGTAGCCGGCCTCGCGCGCCCATGCCGCGACTTCGCCGAACCGCATCGCCATCGCGTGAACCTCGTCGGTGCTCATGACGTGGACGGGGATGCCGGCGAACACCGGCCGCAGCATCAGCGGGAGCGGGCTCACGGCGAGGATCGGATCACGGCGGTGCGAGGCGTGTGGCTCGTGCCATGCCTCCATGGCGTAGAGGCCGCCGTGGCCGATCTGGAGGAAGACCGAGGCGCCCTCCGCGTGCACCGCCTCGACCATGGCCCCGAGGGCCAGTACGCGCTCACGGCTGTTGACCAGCGTCATGCCCGGCGAGGTGCGCCCCTCGTCGTAGATGCACGAGTTGCCCTGGATGATCAGCCCGACGCCGTGGCGGGCGTTCGCGACGAAGTGCTTCGCGTAGGCCGCGGCCGCGTCGGGGCCCGATCCGGCGCCCTCGAGGACGGGCGCGCGGTAGAGGCGGTTGCGGATGGTGGCCGAGCCGATGCGGAGGGGCGTGTGCAGCACGCTCACTGGTTGGCGCTTGCCTCCTGCAGCTGCACGTACGCGAGACGGATCTGAGCCAGCGCCTCCTTCAGCGTCGCCTCGGACTGCTCGAGCCTGCTCCCCAGGCCTTCGACGATCGCCGCCATGGCGTCGATGGCGAGCTGGGCCTGCGACAGGTTCGGCGGCCGCTGCGACAGATGCAGTGCGGCGAGCTCGAACAACCCCATGACGTGGTTGGCCACGACGATCGATGCCGGCGTGCGGGCGAGCTGCTCCGTGAGCTCCTGGAGCCGGGCGGCGGTCTCCTCGTCGATCTCCTCGCCGGTCTCCTCGCCGGCCGGCTCGTCGAGATCGTCGGGACCGCGGCCGGGCCCCGGTGGTGGCGGGGGCGGTGGCGCGCCGGACTCTCGTGGCGGAACCGGTCGCTCGCCGCCCGGTGTCCAGATCGAGCTCACGCTGCTACCCTACGCGGGACATGCTTAGACGTTTCCAGGGCGGGCGTTGCGTGCCGACGTCCGCCCGATTCGCGTCTTCGCCCGCGAGAGGAAGGAGTGGTGCCGCATAGCGACGTCGGACGTCAACAACGAGACCCGGATCAACGACCGCATACGGGCGCGCGAGGTGCGCCTGGTTGACCCCGAGGGGCGCCAGCTCGGCATCAAACCGTTGCCTGAGGCCCTGCACATCGCCCGGGAGCTCGACCTCGACCTGGTCGAGGTGGCGCCGATGGCAAACCCTCCCGTCTGCAAGATCCTCGACTACGGGAAGTGGCGCTACGAGGCAGCACAACGCGACAAGGAGTCACGCCGCAAGACCAGCAACATCCAGATCAAGGAGATGAAGTACCGGCCCAAGATCGGGCCAGGTGACTTCGACACGAAGACCCGCCGGGTCGCTCGTTTCCTGGCGGAGGGCCACAAGGTGAAGATCACGATCATGTTCCGAGGACGAGAGGTGGCCCACCCCGAGTTGGGCAAGGCGATCCTCGACCGCATCGCCGACGACGTCGGATCGCTGGCCAAGATCGAGGCCGCGCCCAAGCTCGACGGCCGCAACATGGTGATGGTGCTCGCCGCCGACAAGCGGGCTCAGGCTGCGGCTACCAAGGCTGCGGCCGCTGCCGCGCAGGAGACCTGAGATGCCGAAGATGAAGACGCACCGCGGCGCGGCCAAGCGGTTCAAGGTCACTGGCACCGGCAAGTTGCTCCGCCGAAAGGCCTACAGGGGCCACTTGATGGAGAAGAAGACATCGGCGCGCGCGCGTCGCCTCGGACGCGAGACCGAGCTCACGGGCGGCGACCGCGCCCAGGCTCGCAAGCTGCTAGGTCGCTGAGATGGCACGGGTCAAGCGCGCCGTCCACGGTCGCAAGCACCGCCGCGCCGTCCTCGAGGAGGCGAAGGGCTACTACGGCAACAAGAGCCGCTCGTTCCGCTCGGCCAACGAGCAGCTCATGCACTCGGCGCGGTACGCCTACCGCGACCGGCGGGCGCGCAAGGGCGACTTCCGGCAGCTCTGGATCCAGCGCATCAATGCTGCCGCTCGCGCCAACGACATGAGCTACAGCCGCTTCGTCAACGGCCTCCGCGTCGCCGGCGTCGACCTCGACCGCAAGGTGCTGGCCGACATTGCCGTGCGCGACCCGCAGGCGTGGCACGGGTCAAGCGCGCCGTCCACGGTCGCAAGCACCGCCGCGCCGTCCTCGAGGAGGCGAAGGGCTACTACGGCAACAAGAGCCGCTCGTTCCGCTCGGCCAACGAGCAGCTCATGCACTCGGCGCGGTACGCCTACCGCGACCGGCGGGCGCGCAAGGGCGACTTCCGGCAGCTCTGGATCCAGCGCATCAATGCTGCCGCTCGCGCCAACGACATGAGCTACAGCCGCTTCGTCAACGGCCTCCGCGTCGCCGGCGTCGACCTCGACCGCAAGGTGCTGGCCGACATCGCCGTGCGTGACCCGCAGGCGTTCGCCACTCTCGTCCAGGTCGCGCAGGAGGCTCAGCCCCGGCCCTGAGCCTCTCGCTGCGGCACCACGACGTGAAGCGGCTCCGCCGCCTCCTGTCGCGCAGGCGGGCGCGCGACGCCGAGCAGGCGTTCGTGCTCGAGGGGACAACGATCGTCGACGAGGCCCTCGACGCGGGTATCGAGCTGGAAGCCGTCTTCGTGACCGCGGGTGCCGCCGAGTCGACCCTGGATCGGGCGGCGGCCGCGGGAGTCGCGGTGCGCGAGCTCGCGCCGGGCGTGATCGAGCGGGTCGCGGACACGGTCACGCCGCAGCCCGTGCTCGCGGTGGCGCGGTATCTGGACGCGCCCCTCGAGATCGTGCAGGACGTCACGCTCGCGGTCGTGTGTGTCGGCGTGAGCGACCCGGGCAACGCGGGCACGCTCCTGCGCAGCGCCGAAGCGGCGGGGGTGGGGGCGGTAGTCTGCTGTGACGGTTCCGTCGACGTGTACAACCCCAAGACCGTGAGAGCGTCGGCCGGGGCTCTGTTCCATGTGCCGGTCGTGGCGGGAGGCGACGCGGTGGCGGTACTCGATCGCATCGGCGGCTGGGGCCTCCGGCGACTGGGCGCGGCACCGTCCGGGGGGGACGACTACACGAACGTCGACCTGGCCGGCCCGACGGCCTTCGTGGTCGGCAACGAGGCCCACGGGCTGCCACCCGCACTAGGGCGCTCGCTCGACGGGCACGTCACCATCCCGATGGCGGGCCGCGCCGAGTCGCTCAACGTCGGCACGGCAACCGCGATCCTCTGCTTCGAGGCCGCGCGTCAGCGCCGGGAACCACGGCCATGAGCGAACGCGCGCTGCTCGACCTGCTGCCGGACGCCGTGATCCGGCTCGACGCCGAACGCCGCGTTGTCGAGGGGAACGCGTCGCTCGAGGCGCTCACCGGCTACTCGCTCGTCGAGATGCGCGGCAAGCCGCTGGGCGATCTGCTCGACCCACGCGGTCGGGACGGCAAGCCGATCTGGGTCGAGGGATGGGATCCTGCGACGCGCCTTCGGTCGGTTGTGCGCATCCCGGAGCAGGAGATCGAGATCCGTCGGGCCGACGACAAGGCGCTCCGCGTCAACGTCACCGGCGCCTACGAGCGCGACAGCGACGGACGCCTGGAAGGCGCCGTTCTCGTACTGCGCGAGTCGGCTCGACGAGCGCATGTCGCTGCTGCCGGCATCGAGATCGTCTCGACCGTGAGCCACGAGCTGCGCTCCCCGCTCACCTCGGTCAAGGGGTACACGAGCCTGCTCCTCAACCGGTGGGACCGCCTCAAGGACGAGCAGAAGCGGATGATGCTCGAACAGGTCCACCACGACGCCGACCGGGTCACGCGTCTCATCACCGAGCTGCTCGACATCAGCCGACTCGAGACCGGTCGCCTGGTGCTGCGTCGGGAGATGGTCGACCTGGCCGAGCTGGTCGACCGTGTCCTCGAGAAGGTGGGCATGGAGTACCCGGACCTCGAAGCCGAGGTCGCACTGCCCGAGGAGTGCCCCCGCGTCTACGCCGACCCCGACAAGGTCCAGCAGGTGCTCACCAACCTGGTGGAGAACGCGGTGAAGTACGCGAGTCCGAAGGGGCTGCGCGTGCGCGGCGAAGCCGACGGCGACGCCATCGCCGTCTCTGTCGTCGATGTCGGGGAGGGCATCCCGCCGAACGACCTCCATCGGATCTTCACGAAGTTCTTCCGCCGGGCCGAGACTCGTCCGACCGGGTCCGGCCTCGGGCTCTGGATCAGCCGCGGCCTGGTCGAGGCGCACGGCGGCCAGCTCACGGCAGCGTCAATTCCCGGCAAGGGGTCCACCTTCCGCTTTACCCTGCCCCTCACCACCTTCGAGGAGTTCCAAGGGTAAGTGGAGGCAAGCGAGCTTCAGCAGATCTACGACGACGCGGTCTTCCGCGCTCTCGAGGCCCGCACGCTCGGCGAGCTGCGCGTCGTCGAGAGCGAGACCCTCGGCAAGCGATCGCCGCTGTCGGCGCTGCACCAGCGGCTCGGCTCACTTGCGCCCGACGAGCGGCGCGACGCGGGACGCACGCTGAACGAGACGCGGGCGCGTATCGAGGGGATATTCGCCCGGCGGCTGGGCGAGCTCGAGGTCGAAGAGCGGCGGCGGCAGCTGAACGACGAGCGCCTCGACCTCACCGAGGTGCTGCGCGGGCCCGAGCGCGGTCACCTCCATCTCGTCACCCAGACACGCGACGCGCTCGAGGACGTGTTCGTGGGCATGGGTTTCGGCGTCGCCGAGGGGCCGGAGGTGGAGACCGACTGGTACAACTTCGAGGCCCTCAACATCCCGCCGGCCCATCCGGCGCGGAGCCTCTGGGACACGCTGTACCTGAAGTGGGGCGAGCCCGAGAGCACACTCCTGCGTACCCACACCTCCCCGGTTCAGATTCGGGTGATGCAGTCGCAGGGCCCGCCAATCTATTCGGTGATGCCGGGGCGCTGCTACCGGCAGGAGACCTCCGACGCGCGCCACCTGGCGGTCTTCCACCAGATCGAGGGTCTCGTCGTCGACCACGGCATCACGTTCGGTCACCTGGCCGGCACGATCGAGGCGTTCACCAATGCCTACTTCGGCGCCAAGATCCACTCGCGGCTGCGGCCGTCGTACTACCCGTTCACAGAGCCCTCCGCCGACTTCGAGGTGGGCTGCATCTTCTGCGACGGCGCCGGGTGCCGCGTCTGCTCGCACACGGGCTGGATCGAGCTCGGTGGCTGCGGCATGGTTCACCCCAACGTCTTCGGCGCCGTCGGGATCGACGCGGAGGAGTGGACGGGCTTCGCCTTCGGCTTCGGCATCGACCGGCTGGCGATGATCCGTCACGACTTCGACGACCTGCGCTATCTCCTCACCAACGACGTCCGCTTCCTGAGACAATTCTGATGCGCGTCTCTCTCTCCTGGCTGCGTGACTTCGCGCCCATCGAGCACGACCCCGCCGACGTCGCCACGGCTCTCGACGACCTGGGTCTCGTCGTCGAGGCCATGGAGCGGCTGGGGGAGGACTTCGCGGGCGTGGTCGTGGCTCGAGTGCTCGAGACGCGGCCGCATCCCAACGCCGACAAGCTCCAGCTCGTCGAGGTCGACGCCGGCGGGGACGAACGCGTTCAGGTCGTGTGTGGGGCGTTCAACTTCGGGCCCGGCGACCTCGTGCCGCTCGCGCCCGTCGGCGCCCGCCTGCCCGAGCTCGAGATCACGCGTCGCCAGATCCGCGGCGAGTGGTCGAACGGCATGCTGTGCTCCGGTGCCGAGCTGCACATCTCCGACGACCATGCCGGCATCCTCGTCCTGCCCGGCGACGTGGAGCCTGGCGTGCCACTTGCCGAGGCCCTCGGCGTGCAGGCCGACGTGGTCTTCGACCTCGACGTGTCGCCCAACCGGCCCGACGCGCTTTCGGTTGCGGGCGTGGCCCGCGACGTGGCTGCCAAGCTCGGTGTGCCGTTCGCCGTCCCCGACTACGAGGTGCCGGGAGCGGGGGGCAGCACGGACGCGTTGGTGAAGGTGCGGTCACGCGACCTGTGCCCGCGTTTCACGGCGATCGTGGTGGCCGACGTCGAGGTGCGGCCGTCGCCCGGGTGGCTGGCCACTCGCCTGACGACCGCGGGCATGCGCCCGATCAACAACGTCGTCGACGTGTCCAACTACGTGATGCTCGAGCTCGGCCACCCGAACCATCCGTACGATCTCGACCGGCTCGCGGGTGGCGGGTTGCTCGTGCGGCGGGGACGCGCCGGAGGCGAGACCGTCGTCACCCTCGACGACGTGTCCCGTTCCGTCGGGTCCGATGACTGTCTGATCTGCGACGCGGAGGGCACGCCCGTCGGCATCGGCGGGATATTGGGCGGTGCGGCATCGGAGATCGCCGACACCACGGCGCGCGTGCTGCTCGAGACGGCGTACTTCGACCGGATGGCGATCGCCCGCACGTCAAAACGACTCGGCCTGCGCACGGAGGCCTCGGCCAGGTTCGAGCGGGGTGTCGATCCCGAGGGAATCGAACGGGCCGTGGCCCGGTTCTGCTCGCTGCTGGCCGCCGAGGGTGCCACCGTCGCCGGGGCGCTCACCGACGTGCGGGCACGACGTCGGGCGACGAAGCCCGTGCGCGTCCGGACGGCGCGGGTCAACGCCGTGCTGGGTACCGCGCTCACGACCGACGAGATCAAGGGCTACCTCGATCCGATCGGGTTCGCTGCCCGCCCGGTTGGCAGGAGCGCCCTCAACGTCGCCATCCCGACGTGGCGGCCCGACAGCGACAGCGAGATCGACGTCATCGAGGAGGTCGCCCGCCACCACGGCTACTCGCGGGTCGACCGGTCGATGCCGCCGGTGAACCGTGTCGGTGCTCTTACCGCGTACCAGCGCGACCGCCGGCGGGTACGCGACGTCCTCGCGGGGGCCGGCGTCTGGGAGGCGTGGACCACGACATTCCTCGCGCCCGACGACCTCGCGCGCGCCGGGCTGCCGGCCGACGCCGTCGAGGTCGCCAACCCGCTCGTGGCCGAGGAGTCCGTCCTGCGCACCTCGCTGCTCCCGGGCCTGCTGAAGGCGATCGTCTACAACGCGTCCCACCAGAACGGGGGAGTGCACCTGTTCGAGATCGGCCACGTGTTCCGCGCCGGCGCGGCCGATGCGGAGCGACCTGACGAGTACGAGCTCCTCGCCGTCGCCCTCGCCGGCGGCGACGCCGCCGCGGCGAAACGGGTGTGGGACGTGCTGGCGGACGCGCTGCGGCTGGAGCCGCTGAGCGTGACCGGGGCCGAGCTCGCCGGCCTGCACCCGACCCGCACCGGTCGCATCGAGGGCCTGGGCGCGATCGGCGAGGTCGACCCGGGCGTCCTCGCCGCCTATGGCGTCGAGGAGCGCGTGGGATGGTTCGAGGTCGACCTCGAACGTCTCCTCGCCGCCTCGCGGCAACCGGAGACGTACAACCCGGTGAGCCGCTTCCCGTCCGCCGATATCGATCTCGCGTTCGTCGTCGACCACGCCGTGCCCGCGGGCGCCGTCGAGCAGACCCTGCGGGACGCGGGCGGCGAGCTGCTGGTGGAGCTCCGCCTGTTCGACGTGTTCCGCGGCCCGCAGCTCGGCGACGGCCGCCGCAGCCTCGCCTACCGGCTCAGGCTCAACGCCCTCGACCGCACCCTGACCGACGACGAGGTCGCAGAGGCGCGCCGCCGCTGCATCGACGCCGTCGAGTCGGCCCACCGGGCACAGCTGCGCGCCTGATCCCACGTCGGGAGCATTTGCATAGTCATACGGATGACCGTATGATCTCTCGATGACCACCGTCGGGATCGCGGGAGCGTCCGGCTATACGGGCGCGGAGCTGCTCCGGTTGTGCGCCCAGCACCCGGACCTCGAGGTGGCGTGGGCGACGGGGGAGACGCAGGCCGGAACCCCCGTGGGCGAGCTCTATCCGAGCTTGGCGGCGGCGTTCGGGGGAATGGCCTACGAGCGGTACGACCCGGCTCTCGCCGACGGGCTCGACCTGGTGTTCCTCGCGCTGCCCCACGGCGAGTCACAGGCGATCGTGCCCGACCTGCGCAAGCGGGTGGGCAAGATCGTCGACCTGGCAGCCGACTTCCGGCTGAGGGACGCATCCCTCTACCCGACCTGGTACGGCGAGGAGCACCGCGCCCCCCAGTTGCTGGCCGAGTTCGCGTTCGGCATCCCCGAGCTCTTCCGCGAGGCTGTGCGGGCGGCCGACCTTGTGGCCGCGCCGGGCTGCTACGTCACCGCCGCCGCGCTCGCGCTCGCGCCGCTCGTGCGGGGCGGCGCCATCGAGCCTGCCGGCGTGATCGTCGACGCCGCCAGCGGCGTGTCGGGCGCGGGCCGGCAGACCAAGCCCGCCTATCACTTCCCCGCGGTGACAGAGGATTTCACCGCCTACGGGCTGCTCACGCATCGCCACACGCCCGAGATCGAGCAGGCCACCGGCGCGCAGGTGCTGTTCACGCCCCACCTGGCGCCGATGGCGCGGGGCATCCTCGCCACGTGCTACGCGCGGCCCGCCGCCGGCTGGTCGGGCGATCCGCTCGAGCTGTTGCAGACGTTCTACGCCGACGAGCCCTTCGTGCTCGTGACTGACGCGTCGCCGTCCACCAAGGCAACGCGCGGGTCGAACTGCGCCCACCTCACCGCCCGCCTCGACGAGCGCACTGGGTGGGTCGTGGTGCTCTGCGCCCTCGACAACCTCGTGAAGGG
>VAXF01000262.1 GCA_005888395.1 Actinomycetota bacterium
CGCAGCGATGGCGGGAGATGGAGGCGGACGAGGGCGAGATCGGCTCGCGTGACCCGGTGGCCAGGTGCGATGTCGTGCCGGGCGACGACATAGGAGGACGTCGGCGCTGCGGTCGCCGAGAGCCAGGCGCCGAACACACCGACGGCCGCGATGGCCACGAGGAGCCCGCCCACGAGCGCCCGCCCCGACGGGAGGCTGCGCCGGCGACGCACCGCACGACCTGCGCCGTTGCCGGCTCCGACTGCGACTGTGTCGCGTTCGGCCACTTGCATGCCAGTGCCCCCAGCTCGCGCGCCGTCCGGATAGTCGGATTCGGGCGTCGCCGACGGGTTGCGGCAGGTCAGGGGCTACCGGCGTGGGGAAGTGACCGAAATCACACAGGAGATTACGACGAGGGTTACACTTTCGCAATGGCCCAGGTGGAAAAAGAGATCCGCTGGCTCAGCACGGCCGAGGCGGCGCGGCGCCTCGGCGTCACGCCCCGCACCCTCTACCGCTTGATTGATGAAGGGGCCTTGCCCGCTTACAAGCTGGGACGGGTCATCCGGCTCCAGCTCGCGGAGGTCGACGCGTTCATCGAGCGCGCCCGAATCGCACCGGGCTCGCTCGAGCACCTCTATCCCGACGCGAAGACCGACAACTGAGTCAAAGCGGCCACGGCCACCAGCGCCAGCCGCCCGCCCTCCAGCTGCACCGTGATGACGTCGGTGCCGACCGCGCACAGCTCGCCCGAGATGGGCGTGTCCAGCCCCCTCGTCACCGCGGCGACGCGCGGCCGATCGCCGGCGAGACGGCTCAGCGCCTCGGCGAGGGTCATGTCCAGGCTCGGCCCGCGGTTCCCGGCCGGTGGTGCTCCGGAGTCGAGCCGCACCTCGCCCAGGGCGGCGAGGTTGATGTAGATCGTCACACCACCGTCGGTCTCCACGGCGCAGAAGTCGGTGCCGACGGCGACGATGCGACCGTGGTGGACGTGGCCGGACGCAATCCGCACCGAGAGGCTCTGCCCGGATTCGGCCAGGTCGACGAGCGCCCCCGTGAACGTCGCGCCTTCGTGCGCGGCACGGCGGAGCCAGTGCTCGTGGGCTCTCGCCTCGACCGCTTGGTCCCGCCGGGCCTCGTCGAGGAGCCGCTGCAACGGGTCCACGGGCTACCAGCGTAAGACGCTCGCGGCGCCGACCGCCCGCACGCGCCGGCCGTCGACGGTCGCGCCGGCGCGGGCGAGGGCCACGACACAGCCGCCCCACCCGGCGCCGGTGAGCCGGGCGCCGAGCACGCCGGGCGTCCCGCGAAGCCGCGCCACCAGCTCGTCGAGCTTGGGCGTCGAGCAGTCGAAGTCCTCGGCCAGGCTGCGGTGGCTCTCGTCCATCAGCGCGCCCGCGGTCTCGGGGTCGCCGGAACTCAGCGCGGCGGCGAAGTCGCGCACGCGCTCGTTCTCGCTCACGACGTGGCGCGCCCGCCGGCGCAGCAGCGGGTCGGCGATCGCCTCGACCTCGGCGCGCGACGCGGCGCGCAGTGGGCCGACGACGGCCTCGGCGGCCTCGCACTGCGCCCGCCGCTCGGCGTACGCGCTCAGGCCCAGCTCGCGTCGCTGGCCCGAGTGGGCGATCACGACATCGACCTCGTCGGGGATCGGCACCGGTGCGGTCTCGAGTGACGCGCAATCGATCAGCAGGGCGTGGCCGGCGACACCGCCGATGATCACCAGCTGGTCCATCAGGCCGCACGGCACACCCGTCGCCGCCTGCTCGGCCCGCTGCAGTGCGGACGCGAACTCGAGCCGCGCGCCGTCGTAGCCGACGGCGAGGGCGACGGCCACCTCGAGCGCGGTGCTCGACGAGAGCCCCGCGCCGAGCG
This sequence comes from Actinomycetota bacterium, assembly GCA_005888395.1. Classification (GTDB taxonomy): domain Bacteria; phylum Actinomycetota; class Acidimicrobiia; order Acidimicrobiales; family AC-25; genus AC-25. Next base: position 1,855 of record VAXF01000262.1, read on the forward strand.
GGAGGGTGGTGGCGACCTCGCCGTCGAAACCCTCGCGCGGGCGCAACGCCCACACGACGCCGGCCACGTGGCGCGCCCAGCGCGGCTCGGCCGCGGCCGGCTCGTCGACGTCGAGCGCGACGACGGCCTCGCCCGCCTCGTCGGCGGACACGAGGCGCACCACGTCGCCGCCCCGCTCACCGGTGACCGTCGTGCCGCGGTCGACGGCCATGGGAAGCACGAGCCCGCCCATGTAGTCGGTGTGGTCGCCGATGAGGTTCACGCGCCCGGGCGCGTGGGCCCGCACCTTCACCGCGGCACTACCGCCCGCAGTTGGGCCGCCGCCTCTTCCGGCACGACCGGGTTGAACCACACGCCGCTCCCGAGCTCGCCTGCCGCGACGAATCGGGGCGTGTCGCGGGCACGGAGCAGGGGCGCCACCTCGACGTGGACGTGCGCGCCGGGCCAGTCGCCGCCATCGGTCGGCCGCTGGTGCACCCAGAGCATGTAGGGCATTGGCGCGTCGAACAGCCCGTCGAGCCGCGCCAGCGCGTCGACAAGGACGGCGGCCAGCGCGTCGCGGGACTCGCCGACGAGACCGGGAAGATCGGGCACGTGGGCATCGGGCGCGAGCAACAGCTCGTATGGATAGCGCGCCGCGTTCGGCACGGCCGCCCACCAGTCGCCGGCGCGTGCCACGAGCCGGTCGCGCGTGTCCTCGGCGCAGATGGCGCAGGCGTCGGCCGCCAGCTCTCGCGCCGGCACCGGCGGGACGTCGTCGAACGCGTACAGCTGACCGTGCGGGTGGGGGATGGTGGCACCGACCTCGGCACCGCGGTTCTCGAACACCAGCACGTAGGCCACGTCGTCGCGCCGGCCGAGGGCGGCGGTGCGCTCGGCCCACAGGTCGACCACGGCACGGGCGCCGTCGACGCCGAGCGACCACAGGCTGGCGTCGTGGCGCGGGCTGTACAGAAGGATCTCGGCCCGGCCGTCGGGGAGCGGCGGCCAGCGGTTGACGAACGAGCGCACGGCGTAGGGCTCGGGCGCCTCGAGCCCGCCCGGGCAGAACGGGCAGGCGCCGGCGGGCAGGTTGGGCCGGTCCTGGCGGTCACCCGCGACGACGACGGGCGCGCCGCTGCGCGCGTCGAATCGCCGGTCTGGCCGTTCGGGCCGGGCCATCAGCGTTCTGGCACCAGGACTGCATGCCAGGGCGTGCGGTTCTGGTGCCAAAAGCGGAAGGGGGGCCGCTCGTCGGTCACGACTCCCGCATGTGCGTGATCAGGCGCCGGTACGTGCCGGCGGCGTCGCCGCCCATGGAGTCGACGTCGTGCCAGCATTCTGCTGCGGCGCGGTCGACCCCGTAGAGGCCGAAGCGAGGTTCGTAGGACCCCCACTCGTAGTTGTCGGCGAGCGTCCAGTGGTAGTAGCCGCCGATGTCGACACCGGCGTCGAGCATGTCGGCGACGACGGCGAGATGCGCCTCGAGGTAACGGACGCGGTCCCAGCCGTCGGCGCGC
>VAXF01000253.1:0-7111 GCA_005888395.1 Actinomycetota bacterium
TCGGTCTCGTACTTCCGCGCTCTCAGCCCCGCCAGCGTGTCGTCCAGCGTCCACGCGCCGTCCAGATAGCGGTTCAGCTGGTCGAGCATGAGGTGGAACCCGGCCATGAAGCCGGGCTTCCAGGGCGTGCCCGGTCCGGCCGGGAGGTCTCCGCCCGTCCAGTCTGACGGCTCGAACACGTCTCGCGGCGCGTCTGGCGAGAACGACTGGATGAAGGTCAAGCGGGTGCCGCCTTCCACGGCTTCGAGCTCGAAGCGGAGGCCGCCGTAATCGACCAGCCGCGGCGGATCGATGGCGACGATGGTGGCTTCCGTCGCAGTCTCCGCCGGTCCACCCCACGAGAACGAGCACTTCCCTCCCAGCCGCAGGTCGATCTTGCACACCGGCAACATCCACGCGTCGAGATGCTCGGCCGTGGTCACTGCGTCCCACACTCGCTCGATGGGATGCGGATAGGTCCGCACGTGACGCATGGCGAGGCGGCTGTCGAATGTCCCCAGCGGTGATTGGCTCACTTCCTCTTCCCTTCGTGTCGTTCCATGTCGTCGAGGTGACGGCCGAGTGCATCGAGCCGGGATTCCCAGAGGCGGTGGTTCCGCTCGATCCAGCGCTGCAGCTCCAGCAACGGCTCGGGGTCGAGGCGGTAGCGGCGACGCTGGGCGTCGGGCTCGACTCGCACGAGGCCCGCTTCCCGCAGCACCCGCAGGTGGCGAGACACGGCCGGACGCGACACCGCGAACTGATCGGCGATCTCGCCCGCCGCCAGATCGCCCCTGGCGAGCATTTCCACGATCTCGACCCTGGTCGGGTCGGCCAGTACCTCGCACACCTGCACGACAAGAATGTAACATGTTAGTTACGTAGCGTCAAGGTTACATACGGTCTCGTTCCTCTCCACGCGTCTCGCTCTGGGCGCCGATACCAGACCGGGTGGAAGACTCGCCCGGTGGGCGTCTTCTACCGGAACGAGTTGCTCGCCGTGCGCGACCGAGTTCAGATCACGCAGATCTACGAGGGCACCAACCAGGTCCAACGCGTGGTGATGGCGAAGAAGCTGCTGGCCGGCCAGGTCTGACGGACGCGGGACCGCCTGGTGGCCACCGGGAGCCGACCGCCCGGCCAGGTCCTCCGAGCCGGGGGCCTCGACGGCGCAGAGGTGGTCCCGATCAGTGGCCACGAGCGGATCTGGCTCGCGGAGGGTCCACGCGGTCCGACGGTGCTGCGTGCCCTCGGTCCGTCGAGCCGTGATGCCGCCTGGGTCCACGACTCGCTGCAGCGGGTCGCCGGCGCCTTCCCCGTTCCCCGCCCGCTGCCGATCTTCTCGGGCGCCAGCTGGTGGTTCGACGGGGACCGGGCCTGGGAGGCCCTCAGCTGGCTCCCGGGCACGGTCGTGGGCTTCGACCCTCTGCCGGCCCTCGAGCGCATCGGCGCCTTTCTGGCCGCCTTCCATCTCGTTGCCCTCGAGAAGCACCCGAGGGAACTCGCGCCACGGCCGACCGGCGCCCGCCTCTGCGACCTGAGCTCGATCGTCGACTGGGCGAAGGCTCCTGCCGCGCTGGGCCCCGGGGCGGCCGCCGCCCGCATGCGGGACCAGCTCGACAGGCACGACCGCGACCTCCGCGCCCTCGCTTACGGCGAGCTCGCCCGGTGCGTCATCCATGGCGACCCGACCGCCTACAACGTCCTGGCCGACGGCGATCCGCCGGCGCCGACAGGGCTGATCGACTTCGACCTCGCGGATCTCGAGGCGCCGGTCGCCGACGTCTCGTTCTGCCTGTGGCGTTCGGGACGGCCGTCCAAGCCGGTCCGGAGACTCGACCTCGACCGGGTGACCGCTCTCGTGGCCGGCTACCACTCGGTGCGACCGCTGAGCCGCCGGGAGGTGGCGCTCGTGCCGGTCTGCCTGCGCGGGCGCGGCCTCCAGATGATGATGAAGCGGATCAACCTCGGCGTGCAGGACGTCGGCCCTCTGGCCGAGCTGGACTGGATCGACCAGCACCAGGGTGAGATCCTCGACGCCGTCGCAGCTGGCGTAACTGAATAGCGGGCTTCACCGGAGCGCCGTCGTCGTGACCCAGTTGTAGGCCGCGTCGACGACGGCGCCCATGGCCGAAGCGAGGAAGTGGTCGGCTCCGTCCACCACCGTCACGGACGTGGCCGTCCACGTCGCCACCGCGGCATCGACGGCGTCGGGCGGCGAGAACTGGTCGTGGGCGGGAACGGCGACGATCTTGGGTCTCTGGTCGTGGCCGATGATCGACTCCGCCAGCGACGTGGCCTGCGGTGCCAGGAGGTACCAGCCCGCGACCCGGTCGTCGTCGACTCGTGCGGCGACGCCGGCGCCGAACGAGTAGCCGACCAGGACGACCGGGAGGCCGGGCCATCGCGCCGCTCCGTCGTCGACCGCCGAGACGACCTCGTCTCGCGCCGTGTCCGGGTCGGCGGACGAGAAGTCGAAGCGCACCGCGCTCACACCGCCTCCGGGCAAGCGGCGGAACAGCCCGTCGACGAACGGATGGAACCGGTCACCACCGAAGTGCGGGTGCGGATGCAGCAACACGGCGATCGCGTGGGCGTCATCGGCGCCGTTCATGTCCCGTGCCACATGCGGAGTCTGCCTTGCGCGGCACATGCCTGGGACGACCGCGGGTCAGTCGACGAGGGAGCGCACGTACCGGAGCTCGGGCACCTCGACGCCCCACACGGTCTCTGTGCGGCTCGTACCGTCGGGAGACCAGCCGCCGGACTCGTAGAACCGCCGCGCACGGGCGTTCTCGGGATGGACCCAGAGCTCGACCTCCTCGTAGCCGAAGCTGGCCAGCCGGTCGAGGCCGGCGCGGATGAGGCGGCGACCCAGACCGTGGCCGATGGCGCCCGGCTCGAGGTAGATGTGAGGAAGCACCGCCCACGACGGCCCGAGCGACTCGTGGGCGACGAAGGAGGCGAAGCCGACGACCTGCCCGTCGACCACCACCACGAGGACGCAGCCTCGCTGCTTCGGCCCGGCCAGGTACTCCTTCCACCGCGGCAGGCGGTCGTCAGGCGTGAGCCCGTCGAGGTAGGCGTCGGCGATCATGCCCCGGTAGGTGTGCTTCCAGGACCGGACGTGCACGCCGGCGCACGCTTCGGCGTCGCCTGGCTCTGCGTCGCGGACAACCCGATCGCTGTCACGCCCGTTCCCGACCACGCGGCCGACGATCAGTACGCGCCCGGGATCCGACGGCCGAGGGGCCGGTCGACGTACAGGTCAGGCACCCGCACACCGGCGGCTACCGCCGCAACGTCGGGCGAGGGGTCATAGCCATGGGCGGCCATCCACCAGGCGCTGCCCAGGTGACGGAGCATCCAGTACAGGCCGAGCCTGAGCCGCACCGAGTCGGTGCGCCCGGGCAGAGGCCCGTAGCCGGCGAGGAGGTCCGGGAGGCGCTCGGGATGCCAGAGCGTGAGCACGGCGAGGTCGAAGGCAGGGTCACCGACCCCCGAATCCGCCCAGTCGACGATGCCCGCCACCCCCTGGTCTGCGCCGACCAGCACATGGTCCGTCTGGAGATCGCCGTGCACCATCGTCATGGGGAGCGGCAGCACTCGCCGCGCCATCCGATCCAGGTCGGGTCGCAGTCGCTGATCGTCCGGTCGTCGATCGCCCCGGACAGGCGAGCCGCCCGGGTTGCTCCGGCGACGAACTGCAGCAGGTCGGCCGGGCCGTAGTGCGCCCGATGAGAGCCGGGCGGCGGTTCGACTCGGTGCAGCCTGGCGATCAGGCGGCCGACCTCGGTCCAATGGTGACTGCGGCCGCCATCCATCGGCTGACCGTCGATGACGGACAGGGCGAGGGCTGACAGATCGTCGCCCGCAACGTGAGCGATGACGACCGGAGCAGGGAACGCGGCACGGCCGAGGAGGTCGAGGGCGGCGACCTCGGTGTCGACGCGCCCAGGGTCGGCGTCGACCTTCAGGTAGGCGCGCGTGGACTGGACGAGGCCGCGGCCGACGGCACGATCTGCCCGCTCGAAGAGCGTCGCCTCCACGGACGTCGTCATCCCGGCAGACCTCAAGAGGGCCGTCCCCCGGTCCAGGAGCCCGGTCACTCAGCCTGCCGACCGGGCGTCGAGCTCGGCGACGAGCTTCTTCGGTGCGATGTTGCGATAGCTCTCCTCCAGCCAGCCGCGGCCTGCCTTCTCAGCACACCGATCTCGTACACCAGTTCGCCGCCCGAATCAAGCCGAAGCCCAATGAACATCACGGTTTTCTCTGTTCTCACCGCACGCTTCCCCATCGACCGGCGGAATGTCGACCCGTGCCCTGGGAGTCGGAGCGGGGGGCTAGCTTGGCCTCGCCCACAACCGAGGAGAGGACTCTCATGTCCGACTTTCCCCCCATCGCCCATGTCGCGCTGACCGTAAGCGACCTGGACCGGAGCCGTGAGTGGTACGGGCGCCTGTTCGGCTCGGCGCCCGTTCTCGACGAGGACACCGGCGTGTACCACCACGTCGTCTGGTTGATGGGACGCACGTTGGTGGGCATCCACAAGCATCCCCGCATGGACAGCACCGAGGCGTTCAGCGAGCTGCGGCCAGGGCTCGACCACCTGGCGTTCGGATGCGCCGACCGAGCGGAGCTGGAGGCGTGGAAGGCGCGCCTCGACGAGCTGGGGATCGCCAACGGGGGCATCGTCGACGCGCCGTACGGGTCAGGCCTGTCGTTCCGCGACCCCGACAACATCGCGCTGGAGTTCTTCTCGCCTCCCGGCCGCTAATGGGCGTCGAGGTGCCTCGACCTCATTCGTTCGTTCTCTCGACGCGCTCGGGGTGGCCGGACCATTGCCACGCCGCGGTCCTCCGGCTCACGCCGAGCATCACGCCGCCGAGCGCGGCCGGGTGGAGGAAGAGCCCGCTGGCATCGCCCGTGTAGGGCGCCGACCTCTCCTGCGCACGCTCGAGGATCTCCGCGGTCCGGCCGGACTCCGCGAAGCACATGTAGAGCGTCTCGCCGAGGCGCGCGAAGAACCGTCCCATGGTCTTGGTCGGGTCAGTGGGGGTGATCACCTCGAGACGGTCGAGCCGGGCGTGGTCGAAGAGGGTGAGGACGCCGCTGTAGCCGTACTGCTTCGACTCGATCGGGACGAATCTCGACTCATCGAGCCCGAACAGATCGGCGTAGCGACTGGCTGTCGCGGAAGCGTCATGGCGCAGGTCGGTCACCTCGTAGATGAAGTCGGCCAGCCCTTCCGCCTCCCGTGTGGCGGCTTCGCTCACGACGGCGGGCAAACCTTCCCTCACGACACTCTGATGGAGGTGCGCGTGGCCTCGCTCGAGCACAGGCTCGAACCCCTTGGAGCGCAGTCGCGCCACGAGCGCGTCGAGCGCAGGGGTTGCGAGCCCGGCCGCGAACAAGTGGGCGCCGCGCGCCGACACCGCGTCGCCGACGGCACCCGCCCCGTCCGGCTCGAGCAGCTCGACGCAGCTGTCGCCCAGCCGGTAGGTGGAGCAGCGCGCTCCGAGCGCGTCGACGCGAGTCTCGCCGTCGTGGCGAGCGTCGAGGAGCGACTCCCACAGTCGGCCGACGACCTGGCGGTCGGGCACGGCGAGTTGCACGCGATCGACACGGGTCAGCACGGCGGAGATGTTCGCACGGGGGCGGGGGCGAGTCGATCGGGGCACCCGACCGCGAGGACGATCCGTACAGTGTTACCGTGCCGCCCCGCCGGATTCGTGGGCTCGTGCCGCTCGTGCTGCTCCTTGTCGGTGCGACGACCGGAGCGCCGGCCACAGCTGCGACCCGGGCGGCCCCGAGGCCAGCGACCTGGGAGCAGTGGTTGCACCTCCCGGGCGTGTTCGACCTCAGTGGCCCTCGTCGCGACGGGCGTCTGGTCGCCGCCCCCGTCGGGCCGGACCCAGTCGTTCGCCCCGGCCTACTCTGTCCCGGACGGCTCCGAGTCCTATCTGGCGCTCTCGCCCGGGCTCACCCTCGACAAGAGGGCGGCGACGAACCCCGTCCTTCCCCCTCTCCGGTGCCGGTTCGATCGCGACCTCGTCTTCGCCCTCGACCTGCGCGGCTCTCCTCCGGGGATCACGGAGGTCGCGGCCGACGGAAAGGTCCGGCGGCTTGCGTCGGTGCCCGGCGTCTCCAACCTCGCCGGCATCACCCTCGACACGGTCGGAAGCTTCGGCCACCGGCTGCTGGTCATCGGTCCGGCTCGGCCCGGAACGACGCAGGTGACCGCGGTGGACTGCCTCGGCCGGGCGACTCCCATCGCCACGGTCGACGTGCCCCTCGAAGGCGGGATCGCCGTCGCACCCCGCGGGTTCGGCCCGTACGGAGGGCAGCTCATCGCCGCCGACGAGACCGGTGGGTCGATCTACGCGATATCGCCGGCGGGCAAGCTCAGCACGGTGACCCGCTCGGGCCTTCCCGCCGGGGGCGACATCGGCGTCGAGAGCGCGGGCTTCGTGCCGCCCAGGCCGGCCGCCGCCTACCTGGCCGACCGCGGCACCCCAGGCAATCCGCACCCCGGGACGGACAGCATCCTGCGGCTCACCGGCGCCGCAATGTCGTCGGCGGGAATCCGGGCGGGCGACCTGCTGGTGGCGACCGAGGGCGGCGCGACGGTCGTGCGGGTCCGCTGTGGCCGGGTCTGCGAGACCGCAGTCGTCGCCACTGGCCCGCCGTCGGCACATGCCGAGGGACGGCTGCTGGTCGTCGCCCGGGAACCGGCCTCCCGGACGGGACGCCCCGGCCTACTCGTCGTCGGGACGTCGATCCTCATCGTCATCGCGGCCGCGATCCTGCTGCTGTGGCGCCGGTCCCGTGCCCCTGGCCGGGCCGCCCACCGGTGAGCAGGCCGTTTGGCCTCGGTGTGCAACTGCCCGAGGTCGAACGCGAGGTCGGCTGGGGCGAGTACGCCGCCATGGCGACGGAGGCCGAGCACGCCGGGCTCGACTCGCTCTGGATCGGTGACCACCTGCTCTACCGCGGCGACGGCCGGGAGGAGCGAGGTCCGTGGGACGTCTGGGCGCTGCTGGCCGGTCTCGCCGCGGTCACGGACCGGATCCGCCTCGGGCCGCTGGTCGCGTGCACGGCGTTCTCACCGCCGGGGGTCCTCGCCCGGCGG
>VAXF01000253.1:7219-7416 GCA_005888395.1 Actinomycetota bacterium
GGCGAGCGGGTCACCTTCGACGGGGCGTTCGAGAACGTCGACGACGCCGTACTCCTTCCCCGTCGGTCGCCGCCGCCGATCATGGTCGGATCGGCCGGCGAGCGAGTCCTGCGGGCGACCCTCCCGTACGTCGACGGCTGGAACGTCTGGCACGACTGGTACGGCAACACCCCTGAAGGGCTCGCGGCCCAGAACGA
>VAXF01000260.1 GCA_005888395.1 Actinomycetota bacterium
ACCCGCATCACGCCGTCGAGCACCGCGTCGTCGCCCTCGTCGAGGACCAGCAGCACGTGATGGTCGTCGACGTCGAAGTTGCGCTTCGACTCGGCGTCGTCGTACAGCCTCAGGACAGCGGGAGTCGCACCGCGGCGGAGAACCTGCCGGCAGGCGTCGAGGCCGTCGGCAAACGTGGCGAACCCGTAGGCGGCGCGTCGCTCCGCGGGTGGCACGGGGTGGACGCGCAGGCGCGCCTCGGTGATGACGCCCAGCGTGCCCTCGCTGCCGACGAACAGCTGCGTCAGGTCGGGACCGACAGACGCACGCGGGCCGTGCCCGCCGGTGCGTACGACCCGCCCGTCGGCGAGCGCGACCTCGAGCCCGGCCACCATGTCCTCGATCTTTCCGTACCGGTTCGAGAGCTGGCCCGCCGACCGGCACGCGAGCCACCCGCCGACGGTCGACAGCGCGATCGACTGTGGCCAGTGGCCCAGCGTGAGGCCGTGCCGCGCGCGCAGCTCGTCCTCGAGTACGTCACCGAACGTGCCCGGGCGCACGTCGATCAGCAGCGACTCGTCGTCGACGGCGACGAGTCCCTCGAGCCCGCACAGGTCGAGCACCACGCCGCCGTGTACGGGGACCGCGGCGCCACAGACCCCACTGCGCCCGGCTGACGGCGTCACGGGAACACGCGAGTCGTTGCACACGGCGAGCACCGCGGCCACCTCGGCACCGGTCTGCGGCCGGACGACGCAGGCCGGGCGCGCGGGAACCTGCCCGTCGAGCGCCCACGACATGGCCAGTGGCCACCAGTCGCGGCCCGACTCGACGAGGACGGACTCGTCGACGCCGACGGAGGCGCCGGTACGGCGCAGCCGCTCGAGCACGGTGGTGTCGACGGCGATCGCGCGGGCCTTCAGGTGCGTCGAGACCGCTGCCGGCGCCACGTCGAACTCGATCGGCGGCGTGGGCGCGCCACGGTTTGCCTCCACGCGTCAGCGGCTCAGCGCGTCGATGGCGCTCTCGGGCAGGCCGGCCGCGTCGCGCTCGGTCGCGACCGCGGCGCGGTAGTCGCGTGCCTGACGCTCGACCTCGGCGTCGTCCCACCCGAGCTCGGGCGCCACCAGGCGGGCGACGTCGCCCGCGACCCGTGCCGACGCGTCCCGCGCCAGCAGTCGGGCGCGCGTACGGCGCGAGAGGACGTCGTCGAGGGTGCGGGCCATCTCGTAGCGCGCCGCGTACACGGCTTCGGCCCAGAGATAGGGGAGGCCGGGCACGAGCGGGGCACCGAGCGACGGGTCGCCCTGCACCATCGCCAGCAGCGTGCGCGCCTCGCCGCCGTACCGTCCGGCGAGGTGCTCGAGGACGGCGGCGTCGGCGCCGAGACGGCCGGCCGCGTCGGGCCGGCGCAGCTCCTCGGTGCCGGCCGCGCCCCGCAGCGCGATCTTCCGGGTGGAACTTCTTCTGGCCCCGTGCCCGATGTCGTGCACCACGTCGTCGACGGTGTCGGCGGCCATCTTCCGGTAGGTCGTCAGCTTGCCGCCCGTGACCGTGATCAGGCCGTCCGCCGAGCGGGTGACGCGGTGACGCCGGCTCAGGTCGGCGGTGCGCTCGCTCGTGGCGCTGGCCACCAGCGGCCTGAGCCCGGCCCACGTGCCGAGCACGTCGGCCTCGTCGATCGGCTCGTCGATGGCGGCGTTGATGGCCCGGAGCAGGTAGGCGACGTCAGCGGCTGTGCACTGCGGGTCGTCGAGCGGACCGTCGTAGTCGGTGTCGGTGGTGCCGATGTAGACGCGGTCGCCCCACGGGACGACGAAGATCGAGCGCCGGTCCCTGGGGACGGGGACGACCACCGCGATGTCGTTTCGCACCTTCGACCAGGGCACGGTGAGGTGGATGCCCTTGGCCGGCCGGATGGAGGCGGCGTGCGTCCTCTCTTCGCGGGTGAGCAGCTCGTCGGCCCACACCCCGGTGGCGTTGACGACCGCCGCCCCCCGCACCTCGAGGCCGTCCCGCAGCCGCACGCCCGTGACGCGGCCGCCGGGGTCACGCACCAGGTCGGCCACGGGTGCGTAGTTCGCCGCGACCGCGTCGTGGTCGAGCACCGCCGTTCGCAGGATCGTGAGCGTGAGCCGGGCGTCGTCCGTCTGGGCGTCGTAGTAGAGGAAGCCGGCCACGAGGCGGTCGGCCCGCAGCGTCGGCATGTGGGCGCGCGACTCGTCGACGGAGATCCGCTCGTGGAGCTTGCCGATGCGCGCCCCTCCGGTGGCGTCGTACATCCAGAGCGCGGTGCTCATGGCTCGCGCGATCGTGCGGTTGACGGTGCCGTCCTTGCCCAACAGCGGGATGAGGAACGGCAGCACGCGCACCAGGTGCGGCGCGTTGCGGAGCAGGCGCTGGCGCTCGGCGAGCGCCTCGTACACGAGCCGGATCTCGCGCCCCGCCGTGCACGAGCTTCGACGACTTCGACGACGTGCCCGATGCAAAGTCGCCCTTCGCGACCAGCGCGACCCGCAAGCCGCGGGCGGCGGCGTCGAGGGCGACCCCCGCGCCGGTGATGCCGCCGCCGACGACCACGACGTCGAAGGTCTCGTCGGCGAAGCGGGCGAGGGCGCGCGAGCGGTCGAAGGCGGTTATCGGGGCGTCCCCAACTCGGCGTACGACGTGCGGAACCCGTCCCGTAGCAGCCGGCCGATGGTGCCGCGCCTGCGGCCGCGCAGCAGCACCCCCGCGCCCAGGACCAGGTAGGTCACCGAGACGATGACCCGCTCGGCCCCGTGCATCGAGTGGGGCACCACCGCACCGATGAGGAACTGAGCCCAGAACAGGCAGAACAGCATGGCCGCCTCGCGGCCCCCGAGCGAGAGGTCGGCGAGGATGGCCACCGCGAACACCGACTGGGCTGCGGTCAGGAACAGCTCGCCGCGCTGGTTGCCGTGGATGGGCAGGCCGGTGACGCGGTGGGCGGACACGGCGAACGCGATCGGCAGCGTGCCGACCAGGAGCGTCCACTGGTTGACCTTCGACGATACGAGCGTGCCCAGGCCGGCGTTGGTGTTGAGGCGCCACGCGTAGAGGCCCGCGACGAGGAGCTCGGGCGCCTCGGACGCGAGCGGCGCCAGCCACTGGACGAGCAGGAACTCGCTGATCCCGAGTTGGGCACCGGTGGCGACGAGGGCGTCGGCGAAGGGCTCGGCGCACAGCACGATGACCACCGCGGCGAAGACGAACAGGCCGACGACGGAGCCCCGCCGGCGCGCCTCCGGGAAGGAGCCGATCCATCGCGCCGGCCCGACGAGGTGCGGCTCCTCGGCCGGGGCGCGGGAGATGCGGACGGTGTAGGCCACGAAGATGGCGATGAGGACGCCGGCGTCGAGGAGGGTGATCGTCCGCTTCAGGGGCAAGGTCAGCGAGTAGGCGGTGGCCAGGGCGAGGAACGACAGCTCGACCGAGTGGGAGCGTTCGAGCGCGACGCCGCTGCTTCGCTGCCCGCGCCGCCGCCACTGGTACCAGGCGATGAAGACCACGAGCGACCAGCCGATGCCGATGAGCAGCCGGTTGGAGCCCGTCATGTTGGCGAGCGTCAGCGAGCACGGTGAGGCGCTCGCGCTGTGCGGCGCGTGGCAGGCGCTGCCGTACTTCGCCGAGGAGCGCCCACCCTTCCACGCGAACACGAAGCTGATGGCGTACTCGGGCAGGACGGCGATGAAGGCGAGCAGGGCGATGGCGAGCCCGGCCGAGATGTCGAGCTGCGCCACCTCGGCCGCCCACGACAGCACGAAGGCGGCGCCGACGATGGCGGCCCCGAAGAGCACGGCCGCGGCCACGTGGGGGACGTGCGGGTGGGCCACCCGCAGCACCAGTCCGGGAGCCGTGACGAGGGCGGCGGCGGCGAGCACCAGGCGTTGTCGCCGGGGATGGACCCCGGAGTGGAGGTCCTGATCGACCGTGGTCACTGGGCGCCCGTGGTCACTGGGCGCCGATCCTACGGGCGGGCCGCTGGGCGCAGCAGTTGTTGGTCAACAATTATTGTTGATAAAGTGCGAGCCGTGCAGACGCCGGCCGAGCTCACCGAGCTGTTCCGGGATCGGGGGCTCAAGGTCACGCCGCAACGGCAGCGGATCTTCGAGGTACTCCACCGGGCGACGATGCCGACCATCTCGCTGAAGACCGTCTACCAGACCCTCAACGACCTGGCCGGCATGGGGGAGATCCAGGTGCTCGACCTCGGCACGGGCTCGGGCCGGTTCGACCCCAACGTGTCCGCCCACCACCACCTCGTGTGCACCTCGTGCGGCAAGGTCCGCGACCTCCACGCGAGCTATCCGGAGCTGCGGGTTCCGCCCGGTCAGCGGCAGGGGTTCACGGTCGGCAGCGCCGAGGTGGTGTTCCGCGGCGTCTGCGACGAGTGCAGGTCGAAGGAAGCATCCGACGAGCGATCGAACAGGAGAAAGGGCCATGGCTGAGCTGAACGGGAGCAAGACCCACGAGAACCTCAAGGAGGCGGTTGCGGCCGAGAGCCAGGCGAACCGGCGCTACCTCTACTTCGCCCAGAAGGCCGACGTCGAGGGCTACCCCGACATCGCCGCCCTGTTCCGTTCGGTGTCGGAGGGCGAGACCGGCCACGCCTTCGGGCACTTCGACCACCTCGCCGCCGTCGGCGACCCCGTCACCGGCGAGCCGGTCGGCGCCACCGAAGACAACCTGCGCTCGGCGATCGCAGGCGAGACCTACGAGTACACCGAGATGTACCCCGGCTTCGCCCGTACGGCGCGCGACGAGGGCTTCGAAGACATCTCCGAGTGGTTCGAGACGCTGGCACGCGCCGAGAAGAGCCACGCGGGCCGCTTCACCCAGGGCCTCGCCTCGGTCTCCTAGCGCGACAGCGCCCGAGCGCGTGACCACCACCTACGACCCCCGTCACCCGCGCTACTTCGACGATGACGACATGCGCGAGGAGCTCACGCGCGTCTTCGACCTCTGCCACGGCTGCCGGCTGTGCTGGAACGTGTGCCCGTCGTTTTCGACGCTGTTCGACTTCGTCGACGCTCGTGACGGCGCGGTCCACGAGCTCACCGGCGCCGAGCAGGACCAGGTCGTCGACGAGTGCTACCAGTGCAAGCTCTGCTACGTGAAGTGCCCGTACGTGCCGCCTCACGAGTGGCAGCTCGACTTCCCGCGGCTGATGCTGCGGGCAGAGGCGGTGGAGCACGAAGCCCGCGGCGTCGACGTCGAGACCCAATTGTTCGGCCGTACCGACCTGCTCGGGAAGGTCGGGAGCGCGCTGGCGCCACTCGTGAACCGCGGCACGGGAACGCCCGGGTCCTTCGGCCGCCGGCTGATGGAGAAGGTGGCCGGCGTCGCGGCCGAGCGTGTTCTGCCCCCGTACGCGCGAGAGCGGTTCTCCAACTGGTTCGCGGGGCGCGTGCGGGCCGGAACGGCTCGGTCGCCGTCTTTCCCACCTGCATGGTCGAGTACCAGCAGCCGGCGATCGGGCGCGACCTCGTGCGCGTCTACGAGCGCAACAACATCGCGTGCGACCTGCCATCGGGCGTGGGCTGCTGTGGCATGCCGTGGCTCGACGGGGGCGACGTGAAGGCGTTCGTGGGCCAGGGCGAGCGCAACGTCCCGATCCTCGCGGAGCAGGTCCGGCGCGGCAGGGACGTGGTCGTGCCCCAGCCGACGTGCGGCTACGTGCTGAAGAAGGAGTACCCCGAGTACCTCGGCACCGACGACGCCCGCCTCGTGGCGTCGCACACCTACGACGCGGCCGAGTACCTGATGAAGATCCACCGCGAGGAGGGCAAGGGCCTCGACACCGACTTCGGCGGCGACGTGCCCGAGTCGATCACGTGGCACGTCCCGTGCCACCTGCGGGCGCAGAACGTCGGTTTCAAGAGCCGCGACCTCATGAAGCTCACCGGCGCCGCAGTCACGCCGGTCGAGAAGTGCTCGGGCATCGACGGCACGTGGGGCCTCCGTTCGGAGAACTACGACCTCGCGCGCAAGGTCGCCCAACCGCTCCGGAAGGCGATCGACGACGACGGCGCCCAGGTGGTCGCCGGCGACTGCATGCTCGCCAACGGCGCCATCGCCGAAGAGACGGGCCGCACGGCGGTGCACCCGCTGCAGGTCATCGCCCGCGCCTACGGCATACCCGACGAGGGTTGATGAGCGGCCCGGGAGGACGCTCGGTTGGCAGAGCACCCGGGCGTGAGCTGACGCTCGACGACATCGCCGACCTGCGCGCGTACGAGCGGGAGCGCGAGGAGTTCCGGGTGCGGGTGAAGGAGCTCAAACGCCGGCGTCGGGTGTCGGTGGGGCCCATCGTGACGCTCGTGTTCGAGAACCGCGACACGGTCCGGTTCCAGGTGCAGGAGATGGCGCGCGCCGAGCGCATCCACACCGACGAGGGCATCCAGACCGAGCTCGACATGTACAACCCGCTCATCCCCGGCCCGGGGCGGCTGTCGGCCACGCTGTTCGTCGAGCTGACCTCGAAGGAGGCGCTGAGCGAGTGGTTGCCGAAGCTGGTGGGTATCGAGCAGTCGGTCGAGCTCCGCTTCGCCCGCGAGACCGTGCGATGCGAGGTCGAGGAGGCGCACGCCGAGCAGCTCACGCGCGACGACGTCACCGCGTCGGTCCACTACATCGGGTTCCGGATGACCGACGACGAGGTCGAGCGGTTCTCCACGGGCCCGGTCACGCTCGCGGTCGAGCATCCTGCCTACCGCGAGTCGGTCGTGCTGAGCGACGAGACCCGTCAGGAGCTGCTCGCCGACCTCCGCGGCTGACAAGCCACTGCGAACAGCACGGGCGTGCTGTCGTCGACGTCGTCGGTGAGGAAGAAGTCGTCGACGGTGATGCCGGTCGCGCCGCCCGAGTAGCGGTTGCCGAGCAGGCGGTAGACGATCCGCAACAGCAGCGAGTACGCCGCGATGTACCAGCGGCGGGGCACCTTGTGGCGCAGGTCGAGCACGTCGAAGGCCACCAGCCGCCGGCCGGTGCGCCGCCGACGGGCGAAGTCCTCCTTCACCGCGTCGCTGCCGGCGAGTCCCCACACCCGCACGTCGTCGAAGTGGGCGCGGAGCGCGGTCTCGAGCTCGTGACGGCGGAACAGCACGAGATGGAAGGGGTTCTCGAAGTCGGCCGGCGCGTTGGGCGTGACCACGAAGGCGGCGCCACCGGGCTCGACCACGCGCGCCAGCTCCGCGATGTGGGTTTCAGGCGCGGCGAAGTGCTCCACGAGATGTGACGAGCACACCCAGTCGACGCCGCCCGTGCGGATGCCGAGCCCGGCCGCGTCCATGCACGCGGCCGGGAAGCGGTGGCGCCGGTGGGCGGCCAGCGCGGTGGTCGGGTCGTAGTCGGCGCCGACCACGGTGCGGCCGCTGCCGGCGAGCGAGGACGTGCCCTCGCCGAGCCCGCAGCCCGTATCGAGCACGCGGCCCGGGCCCAGCCGGGCGCGCACCTCCCGGTAGCCGGCGGCGTGCAACGCGAGCAGCGAATCCGGTGTCGAACCCTCGGTGGGACGCTCGCCCGTGAACCGGACCATGACGGCGAGGGATCATAAGGTCCCCCGGCATGCCTTCCCGCGGCCGGCGCGCGCTCGTGTTCGGCGCGCCGCACGCGCTGCTCGCGGCCGTCACCTATGTGCCGCTGCTGCTCACCGCGCGGGGCGAGGTCGGCGCCGACACCAAGCAGTACCTCTATCTCGACCCCGGGCGACTGTTGCGCCGCGCCGTGTCGATGTGGGACCCACACATCGGCATGGGCACGGTCACGCACCAGACGATCGGCTACCTGTTCCCGATGGGGCCGTTCTACTGGCTGCTCGACCGGTTGGGCTCGCCCGCCTGGGTCGCGCAGCGGATCTGGCTGGCAACGATCATGTTCGCCGCGGGCGCGGGCGTGCTGTTCCTGCTGCGCACGCTCGACGTCGGGGAACCGGGCCGGACGGTCGCCGCGCTGGCCTACGCGCTGAGCCCCTACTCGCTGCACTACGCGGCCCGGATCTCGGTGATCCTCCTGCCGTGGGCGGGACTGCCGTGGATGGTCGCGCTCGTCGCGCGCGGGCTCCGGCGCGGTGGCTGGCGCCATCCTGCGCTCTTCGCCATCGTCGTGGCGCTTGTCGGGGGCGTCAACGCCACCGCCCTCGTCTACGCCGGGCTGGGGCCGGTGCTGTGGTTCCCGTTCGCGGTGTGGGTGCTGCACGAGGCCACGTGGCGCCGGGCGGCGGCCACGTTCCTGAAGACGGGCGCGCTCACCCTGCTCACCTCGCTGTGGTGGATCGTGGGGCTGGCGGTGCAGTCGGGCTACGGGTTGCCGGTCCTCAAGTTCACCGAGACGGTCGAGACGGTAGCCAAGACCTCGCTCTCCTCGGAGTCACTGCGCGGCCTCGGCTACTGGTTCTTCTACGGTCGCGACAAGCTCGGGCCCTGGATCGAGCCCGGCGTGCAGTACACGCAGCACGTCTGGCTCATCTCCGTGGGGTTCGCGCTGGTCGTGCTCGCATTCGCCGCCGCCGTGGCCCGCTGGCGTCAGCGCACCTACTTCGTCGTGCTGTTGCTCGTCGGCGTCACGTTCGCTGTCGGCCCCTATCCGTACACTCATCCGTCGCTGCTCGGCCGCGTGTTCAAGGCGGCGGCCAACGGGTCGACCGCCGGCCTCGCCATGCGCAGCACGGGCCGGGCGGTGCCGCTCGTGGTGCTGGCGCTGGCGGTGCTGCTCGGGGTCGGCGTCACCCGTGCCTTCGGCGCGCGTCGCCGAGCGGGGGCCGCGCTGGCCGTCGTCGCCGTCGCGCTGGTGGCCCTCGACCTGCCGGCGCTGTGGACGGGGACGGTGGTGGCCAAGAACCTCCAGCGCCCGGAGCACATCCCCGCCTACTGGCTCGACGCCACCCGGTGGCTCGACCGGCGCAGTCACGACACGCGCGTGCTCGAGGTGCCGGGCTCCGACTTCGCCGCCTACCGCTGGGGCAACACCGTCGACCCGATCACCCCGGGCCTGATGGACCGGCCCTACGTCGCCCGCGAGCTGATCCCGTGGGGCTCGGCCCCGTCGGCCGACCTCCTGAACGCGCTCGACCGGCGCCTGCAGGAGGGGGTGCTGGAGCCGCAGGCGATCGCTCCCGTCGCGCGCCTGCTGTCGGTCGGCGACGTGGTGCTGCGCGCCGACCTCCAGTTCGAGCGCTACAACACGGCCCGGCCCCGTCCGACGTGGCGGCTGCTCACGTCGCCCCGCCCGGCAGGGCTCGAGGAACCTGTTCCCTTCGGCGCCCCGCGCCCCAACGTGCCATCCGTCTTCCCGATGGTCGACGAGATCGCGCTCGCCCTCCCTGCGGGCGCGCCCGACCCGCCGCCCGTCGCCGCGTTCCCCGTCGCGCGTGCGCTCCCGATCGTGCGAGCCGAGCCGGTGTCGGCGCCGTTGCTGCTCGCGGGCGACGGCGAGGGCGTCGTGGACACCGCCGCCGCCGGGCTGCTCGACGGCGGGCGCACCGTGCTCTATGCCGCGTCCCACCCACGGGTACCGGCCGACGCGCAGCTCGTCCTCACCGACACCAACCGAAGGCGCGCCCGCCGTTGGAGCACCGTTCGCGAGAACACCGGCTACACCGAGCAGGCGGGGGACGCTCGTGCGCGATCCGGGCGACGCTCGCCTCGATGTCTTCCCGCACGCAACCGACTCGGACGCGACCGTGATGCAACAGCGCGGCGTCCGTAGCGTGCAGGCGTCGCACTACGGCAACCCGGTCTCCTACACGCCCGAGGACCGCGCCGCGTTCGCCTTCGACGCCGACCCGCTCACCGCCTGGCGGGTCGGTGCCTTCGGTGATCCCGTCGGCGAGCGACTGCGCATCGAGCTCGCTCACCCGGTGACGCTCGACCACCTCACCGTCCTGCAGCCCGTCAACGGGCCCCGGAACCGGTACGTCACGCGCGCCACGCTCACCTTCGACGGCGGCCGGCCCCTGTCGGTGGCCCTCGGGCCCGAGTCGCGCGAGCTGCCGGGCCAGGAGGTTCGCTTTCCTCGGCGCACGTTCTCCACCGTGGAGTACCGGGTCGACGCCACCAACGTCGGGACGAGGGCGAGCTACATCGGCTACAGCGCGGTCGGACTCGCTGAGCTTCGGGTTGGCGACGAGCGCGTCGACGAGGTCGTGCGCCTGCCCCGTGACCTTCCCGTCGACGCCGGCCGCGCCCTGACCGTGCTCCTCACCCGCGCCCGCAGCGACCCGGTGCCGCCGCGGACCGACGAGGAGCCGGCGATGACCCGCCTGCTGACGCTGCCCGTCGCCCGCACGTTCTCGGTCGCCGGCACGGCGCGTCTCTCGGCATCGGTGCCCGACGACGTGGTCGACAGCGTGCTGGGAGAACATGGGCTCGTCGTGCGGGCGTCGGCCCATCTCCCGGGCGACCTGCAGGCGCGCGCGTCGGCCGCGCTCGACGGTGACCCCACGACGGCGTGGGTCACCAACCTCGGCCCGCAGGAGGGACAGTGGCTCGAGCTCGATCCGCCCCAACCGATCACGGTCGACCGCCTCGACCTTCGGATCGTCGCCGACGGCCGCCACTCGGTGCCGACGTTGCTGCGGCTGGAGAACGAGCGCGGCGAGACGCGCGTCGTGCCGGTACCACGGGTGGTGGACCGCCCGCAGGAGGACGCCAGCTCGGCAGCACCGGTTCGGTTCGTGCCGCTCACCGGCACGCACATCCGCGTGACCGTCGCCGCCGTTCGCGAGGTCCGTGCCAAGGACTACTACTCCGAGCAGCCGATTGCCCTGCCCGTCGGCATCGCCGAGCTCGGGGTTGCCGGCGCGCGCGCCACACCGCCCACGGGTGCGCTCCCGGGTGGGTGCCGCGCCGACCTGCTGACCGTCGACGGCGCGCCCGTGCCAATCGTCGTTGCCGGCGACGCCGCCCTCGCCGACGACCGAGGGGCGCTGACCGTCGCCGGGTGCGGCCCGCCGCTGACGCTGGGCCCGGGCGACCACGTCGTGCGCACGCGACCGGGACGTGACACGGGCATCGACCTCGACCGGCTGGTCCTCTCGTCTCCGGGCCGCGCGCCGGC
>VAXF01000267.1:0-3757 GCA_005888395.1 Actinomycetota bacterium
GAACGCGGCGTGGATCGCGCAGGGCATGGAAGCCGAGGTGCTGCTGCTCGACAAGGACCTCGACCGCCTCCGGGTGGTCGATCAGATCCACCGGGGCCGGATCATGACGCTGGCGTCGAACCGCGGGAGCCTCGAACGGTCGGTCGCCGAGGCCGACCTGGTGATCGGCGCCGTGCTCGTGCCGGGGGCGCGCGCGCCGCAGGTCGTCACCGAGGACATGGTGCGGGCGATGAAGAAGGGCGCCGCGATCGTCGACGTGGCCGTTGACCAGGGCGGATGCGTGGAGACGACGCACGAGACCACCCACGCCGACCCCGTCTACGTCGTGCACGACGTCCTGCACTACGCCGTCGGCAACATCCCCGGCGCGGTGCCGCACACCTCGACCTACGCGCTCACCAACGCCACCCTGCCCTTCGTGCTCGAGCTGGCCGAGCTCGGCGTGCGCGTGGCGGTCGAGCGCGACGCCGCGCTGCGGGCGGGCGTGTCGACCGTGGCCGGGCGCGTGACCAACGCGGCGGTCGCCGAGGCTCTCGGCCGGACGCCGGCCGACCCGCTCACCTGCCTGGCCGCCTGAGCCCCGTGGCGCTCGCGGCGCTGCCCCCGGCAGCAGAGGAGTTCCTGTCGTGGCTCGCGGTCGAGCGCGGCCGTGCCTCCAACACGCTCGCCGCCTACCGGCGAGACCTTGCGGCCTACGCCGAGTTCCTCGCCGGGCGCGGCCTCGCGGTCGACGACGTGGGCGAAGCAGTGGTGCAGGACTACCTCGCGTTCCTGCGCGCCGCCGGCCGGGCGCCGGCGTCGGTCACGCGCGCCATGGTGGCGGTGCGGTCGCTGCACCGGTTCCTCGCCGAGGAGGGCTACGCCGCCGCCGACCCCGCGGGCACCGTGGGTCTGCCGCGGGTGCCGGCGGGGCTGCCGAAGGCGCTGAGCGAGGAGGACGTCGAGCGCCTGCTCGCCGTCGTCACCGGCGAGGACCCGCCAGCCCGGCGCGACCGCGCCATCCTGGAGGTGCTCTACGGCTGCGGGCTGCGGATCTCCGAGCTCGTCGGGCTCTCCCTGGCCGACCTCGATCTCGACGGCGGCTTCCTGCGGGCCTTCGGCAAGGGCGCCAAGGAGCGCGTGGTGCCGGTGGGACGGCTGGCGCGCGAGGCGCTGTCGGCCTGGCTCGCGCCCGACGGACGGGGCGCCATGGCGCCGGTGCGCTGGGCCCGGCGGGGTGACGCCGAGGCCGTGTTCCTGAACCAGCGCGGGGGACGGCTCTCGCGCCAGGGGGCGTGGGCGATCGTGCGCCGGCACGGCGACGCCGCGGGCCTGGCCGGGCGCCTCAGCCCCCACGTGCTGCGTCACTCGTGCGCCACCCACATGCTCGATCACGGCGCCGACATCAGGGCCGTCCAGGAGCTGCTCGGGCACGCGTCGATCTCGACCACGCAGGTCTACACGCGGGTCACCACCGAGCGTCTCTGGCGGGTCTACGAGTCCGCTCACCCGCGCGCGAGGTCCCGGAGGGGCAGGTAGCATGGCGCCCGTGCCGGATACGACGCTGGCCGATTTGCGCGCCTCGCTGGAGGCTGAGCAGGCGTCTCTACGCTCGCAGCTGACCGAGCTCGGCTTCGGCGTCGACGGCCTCAGCTTCGACGAGAACTTCGCCGACTCCGGCCAGGTGACAGCGGAGCGTGGTGAAGCCACCGCGCTGGCCGGGACGCTGCGTGAGGCCCTCGCCGAGGTCGATCACGCCCTGACCAAGCTCGAGGCCGGGACGTACGGCACCTGTGAGCGGTGTGGCGAGCCGATCTCGCCGGCGCGCCTCGAGGCGATGCCGGCGGCCCGCTACTGCATCAACTGCGCCTCGAAGCGCTGAACAGCACCCTCGCCTTTCTCGTCGTCCTCATACCGTCGGTCATCCTCCACGAGGTGTCCCACGGCGTGGTCGCGCTGGCCTTCGGTGACGACACCGCCAAGCGCGCCGGGCGGCTGTCGCTGAACCCGTTGCGCCACGTCGACCCGTTCGGCACGGTGCTCCTGCCCGCGCTGCTCGCCATCAGCGGCGCGCCGGTGTTCGGGTTCGCCAAGCCGGTGCCGGTGAACGTGGGCCGGCTGCGCAACCCGCGGCAGCAGGCGGTGCTCGTGAGCCTCGCTGGACCGGCCACCAACATCGTGCTGGCGGTGCTGGCCGCGTTTGGCCTCCGTGCGTTCTTCGGCGTGGTCCGGGTGCCCGGCTTCGGGCTGGTCGGGCACCGCGGCGCCGGCACGCAGCTGTTGCTCGCGTTCGGGATCGTCAACGTGGTGCTGGCTTCGTTCAACCTCATCCCGGTGCCGCCCCTCGACGGCTCGGCGGTCGTCGAGCGGTTGCTGCCGGCGTCGCTCTGGCCCCGCTACCTTCGGCTGCGCCAGTACTCGATGGGGCTGCTCCTGCTCGTCGTGGTCCTGCTCCGCGGCCGGGGGCTGGATCTCGTCTTCCGGCCCGCGCTCGACCTGTGGCAGCGCCTTCTCTGAGCCACCTCGTTCGCCGGTTCGCCGGGTCGCTCTGGCCCGTCGGCCCGAAGCCGGCCGACGCTACGTGGGCCGACGAGCGGCTGCTCGCGGGCGAGCGCGAGCTGTGGCGGCGCATGAGCCGCACCGACCGTCGCCACGCGGCCGGGGTTGCCCGCCGCGTGGAACGGTCGCTCGGTCCCGACGCGACGCGTCCGGTGCTGGCCGCCGCGCTGCTCCACGACGTCGGCAAGACCGTGTCGGGTCTGGGGACGTGGGGGCGCGTCGTGGCCACGCTGGTGGGCGCGGTCCGCGGGCGCGTGCGACCGGGTGGAGCGATCGGCGACTACCTGCGGCACGCCGACCTGGGTGCCGCGTTGCTGGCGGAGGCGGGCAGCGACCCGCTGACCGTCGCCTGGGCCCGCGAGCACCACCTGACGCGGCACGAGTGGACAGTCGACGTGCGCATCGCCGGCGCACTCAAGGCCGCCGACGACGACTGAGCCGAGGCGCCCCCCGACCGTTCTGGGTCGATATCTGCACGGTTCCCTCGCCTGGCCACCGACCCAGAACGACAGGGGGTGGCGCTCAGGCGGGCAGTAGACCCACTGCCGCCTTGGCCCGGGCGAGGGTGGCGGACGCGACGGCGCGGGCCTTGGCGGCGCCCTTCTCGAGGATGCCGGCGGTGCCGGCGGGATCGGCGACCAATTCGGCGTAGCGCTCCTGCACGGGCCGGAGGAGCTCGACCACGGCGTCGGCGGTGTCGGCCTTCAGCGGCCCGTACTGGCTGTAGCCCGCGGCCGCGTCGGCGGGCGTCCGCCCGGTGGCGGCGCCGAGGAAGGTTGGACACGCCGGGTTTGTGCTCGGGGTCGTAGACCACGTCGGTGCCCGTGTCGGTGACGGCGCGCTTGATCTTGCGGGCGATCGTGCCGGGGTCGTCGAGGAGGTAGACGGTGCCCTGCGGCGAGTCGATCGACTTGCCCATCTTCCCGGCGGGGTCCTGCAGGTCCATGATGCGGGCCCCGACCTTGGGCACTCCGGCCTCGGGAACGACGAACGTCTCGCCGTAGCGCCCGTTGAAGCGGATGGCGAGGTCGCGGGTGAGCTCGAGGTGCTGGCGCTGGTCGTCGCCCACGGGCACGAGGTCGGCGTCGTAGAGGAGGATGTCGGCCGCCATGAGCACGGGATAGGTGAAGAGCCCGGCCCGCACGGTCTCGTGGCCTCCGGACTTCTCCTTGAACTGCGTCATGCGCCGCAGTTCGCCGAACGTGGCCGTGCACTCGAG
>VAXF01000267.1:3816-4372 GCA_005888395.1 Actinomycetota bacterium
ACCGCGATCAGCGTGCGCACGAGCTCGAGCGTGTTGGCGCGGAGCTCTGCAGGATCCTGCTCGACGGTGAGGGCGTGCAGGTCGACCACCGGGTGGAACGAGTCGTGATCGTGCTGGTCGGCGACCCACGGTCGCAGGGCCCCCAGGTAGTTGCCGAGGTGGGCGTGGCCGGTCGGCTTGATTCCCGAGAGCACCCGCGTCATGGGGCGATGCTATGCGCCGGCCTCGGGATCGCCGCCGGTAATCTCGTCGTGTGCCCGTGGCCGTCCAGACATCGGTCTTCGAGGGCCCCTTCGACCTCTTGCTGCACTTGATCCTGCGCGAGCAGGTCGACATCTACGAGGTGTCGCTGTCCCGCGTCGTCGACGCCTACCTCGAGGAGCTGGGCCGCATGCCCGCGCTCGACCTCGAGGCCGCCACTGAGTTCCTGCTCATCGCGGCCACGCTCGTCGAGCTGAAGTCGAAGCGCCTGCTGCCGCAGGGGGGCGACGTCGAGGCCGACGAGGAGCTCGGGCTGTGGGCCGAGCGCGACCTGCTGCTCGCCCGCCTGCTCGAG
>VAXF01000263.1 GCA_005888395.1 Actinomycetota bacterium
AAGGGCAAGCTCGCCGTGCGGGCCAACGCCGACAACGGGCCCGACGCCAAGAACGCGCGCGACTTCGGCGCCGAGGGCATCGGCCTGTGCCGCACGGAGCACATGTTCCTGGGCGAGGACCGGCTGCCGATCGTTCGCCGCATGATCCTCGCCGACACTCCCGACGAGGAGACCGCCGCCCTCGAGCAGCTACGTGTCGCGCAGAAGGCCGACTTCACCGAGATCCTCGAGGCCATGGACGGCCTGCCGGTCACGGTGCGCCTGCTCGACCCGCCGCTGCACGAGTTCCTGCCCTCCACCCACGAGCTCGCCGTCAAGGAGGCCACCACCGGCCTCAGCGGCGAGGAGCAGAAGCTCTACCAGGCGGCCAAGACGTGGGAGGAGTTCAACCCGATGCTCGGCACGCGCGGCGTGCGCCTCGGCGTCATCAAGCCCGGCCTCTACGCCATGCAGGTGCGGGCGCTGATGGAGGCGGCGGCCGACCGCGTGCGAGCGGGCGGCAAGCCCGTGGTCGAGATCATGATCCCGCTCACCGTCACGCGCGAGGAGCTGGCCCTCGCCCGCAGCTGGGTGGAGGACGCCGTCGCCGAGGCGACCAAGGGCGTGAAGAAGCGGCTGCCCGTGCTCATCGGCACGATGATCGAGACGCCGCGCGCCGCCCTCCGCGCCGACGAGATCGCCGAGGAGTCCGACTTCTTCTCGTTCGGCACCAACGACCTCACCCAGATGACGTTCGGCTTCAGCCGCGACGACGTCGAAGGCCGGATGATGTCGACCTATCTCGAGTTGGGCCTGCTCAAGCGCAACCCGTTCGAGACGATCGACAAGAGCGGCGTGGGCGAGCTGGTGAAGATCGGCTGCGAGCGCGGCCGCAAGGTGAAGCCCAACCTGAAGCTCGGCGTGTGCGGCGAGCACGGCGGCGACCCGGAGTCGATCGAGCTGTTCTACGAGGCTGGGCTCGACTACGTGTCCTGCTCGCCGTTCCGGGTGCCGATCGCCCGGCTGGCGTCGGCGCAGGCGGTGCTCGGCCCGTCCTGATTTGTCACCCCCCGCTGGTACCGTCCGAGGAGACGATGGACGTACGGCAAAGGTGGGAGCGATGGGAGGACGAGAACCTCTCGCCCCGCGCCTGCCGGTCGGCCGAGGCGAAGGGCCGTGAGCGCCCGCTCGAGCCCGACCCGGTGCGCACCGAGTTCCAGCGCGACCGCGACCGCGTGGTGCACTCCAAGGCGTTCCGCCGGCTGAAGGACAAGACGCAGGTCTTCCTCACGCCCGAGGGCGACCACTACCGCGTGCGGCTCACCCACACGCTCGAGGTCACCGGCATCGCCCGCACGATCGCCCGAGCGCTGCGCCTCAACGAGGACCTCGCCGAGGCGATCTGCCTGAGCCACGACGTGGGCCACACGCCGTTCGGCCACATGGGCGAGGAGGCGCTGAGCCGCTACCAGGACGGGCCGTGGCGCCACGCGCTCCAGAGCCTGCGGGTGGTCGAGGAGCTCGAGCCGCTGAACCTCACGTGGGAGGTGCGCGACGGCATCGTCAATCACAGCTGGCACCGGCCGCTGCCGGCCACGCTCGAGGGTCAGGTGGGTCGGTTCGCCGACCGCATCGCCTACCTGAGCCACGACGTCGACGACGCCATCCGCGCCGGCGTGATCGCCGAGGCCGACCTGCCTGCCGAGGTCCATGCCGTGCTCGGCACCACGCTCGGCGAGCGCTACGACACCATGGTGGGCGACGTGATCGCCGCGTCCGACGACGCCGAGGAGGTCGGCATGTCGCCGCGGGTGCTCGAGGCCATGTCGGCGCTGCGGCGGTTCATGTTCGCCAACGTCTACATCCAGAAGGAGCAGCAGGCGCGCGCCGTGTTCGTGCTCTGCCGGTTGATGGAGCACTACCTCGAGCATCCCGAGGAGCTGCCCGACGGTTTCACGGCCGCCGACTGCGTCGCGGGCATGACCGACGAGTACGCGCTGCGCGACTTCGAACGGGTGTACCTGCCGCTGCGGCATCGCTGATGGGCATCCTCGACGAGGATGTTCAGCGCGTAAGGCAGGAGGCCGACTTCGTCGCCATCGCGTCCGAGGAGATCGGGCTCAAGCGGGTCGGGCAGCGCTGGGTCGGGCTCTGTCCGTTCCACGCCGAGAAGACCCCGTCGTTCTCGATCAACGCGACCGAAAATTTGTTCTTTTGTTTCGGCTGCCAGAAGAGCGGCGACGTCATCACGTTCGTGCGCGAGATCAAGCACCTCGACTTCGTCGAGTCGGTCGAGTACCTGGCCTCCCGCACGGGCATCGAGCTGCGCTACGACGACAAGGCCGTCGGGGCCGACCGGCAGCGACACAACCGGCTGGTCGAGGCGATGGGCAGGGCGGTCGAGTGGTACCACCAGCGCCTGCTCACCGCGCCCGACGCGCGGCCCGCACGCGACTACCTGCGGTCGCGCGGCTACGAGGGCGACGTCGCCCGCGCCTACAAGCTCGGCTGGGCGCCCGACGAGTGGGACGCGCTGTGCCGCGAGCTGAA
>VAXF01000034.1 GCA_005888395.1 Actinomycetota bacterium
AGACCACCTTTCGCGACCTCTTCTACGATCCCGCGTGCGGCGGCGGCATCCGCGGCGACAACGGGCTCAAGGCGTTCATCCCCGGCGGCGCGTCGTCGTACTGGCTCGGCCCCGACCAGCTCGACCTTGCCCTCGACCAGGACAAGGTCGGCCAGGCCGGCACGATGCTCGGCTCGGGGTCGGTCGTCGCCATGGACGAGACCACGTGCATGGTGCGGGCGGCGTGGCGGATCACCCGGTTCTTCGCGCACGAGTCGTGCGGGCAGTGCACGCCGTGCCGCGAGGGGAGCGGCTGGCTCGAGAAGGTGCTTCGGCGCATCGAGACGGGCGCCGGCCGCGACGACGACCTCGACCTGCTCCTCGACGTCTGCGACAACATCGCGCCCGGTCTCACGTGGCCGCCGCAGCAGACGACGATCTGTCCGCTCGGGCCGTCGATCCCGAGCTCGATCGTCTCGGCGATCCGCATGTTCCGCGACGAGTTCCTGGTGCACGTGAAGGAAGGCGGCTGCCCGGATGGCTGACGCCGTCACCATCACCATCGACGGGAACCAGGTCGAGGCCCGGCCGGGCGAGCTCGTGATCGCGGCCGCCGAGCGCAACGGCGTCTACATCCCCCGCTTCTGCTGGCACCCGCGCATGAAGCCCGTCGGCATGTGCCGCATGTGCCTTGTTGAGATCAAGGGCCCGCGCGGCTTCTCGCTCCAACCCGCCTGCTTCGTGCCGGCGGCGGAGGAGATGGAGGTGATCACCACCTCGGAGAAGGTCAAGAAGGCCCAGGACGGCGTGCTCGAGTTCCTGCTCGTCAACCACCCTCTCGACTGCCCGGTGTGCGACCGCGGCGGAGAGTGCCCGCTGCAGGACCAGACGCTCGGGTTCGGCCCGGGCGAGAGCCGCTTCGTCGAGGAGAAGCGGCACTGGGAGAAGCCCATCTACATCAGCGACCTCGTCGCCCTCGACCGCGAGCGGTGCATCCAGTGCGCCCGCTGCACGCGCTTCGCCGACGAGATCGCAGGCGACCCCCTGATCGACTTCGTCGGCCGCGGCGACCACGTCGAGGTCGCCACCTACCCCGACAGCCCGTTCAGCTCCTACTTCAGCGGCAACACCGTCCAGATCTGCCCGGTCGGCGCGCTGACCGCCAAGCCTTACCGCTTCCGCGCCCGGCCCTGGGACCTCGACCAGGCCGAGTCGACGTGCACGACGTGCGCGGTCGGCTGCCGGATGGTGCTGCAGTCCTCGCGCGACCGGCTCGTGCGCTTCCTCGGCATGGACGACGACGCCGTCAACCACGGCTGGCTGTGCGACAAGGGCCGCTTCGGCCACGAGTCGGTCGACCACGAGGACCGCATCGCCCACCCGCTTGTTCGCAAAGGGCAGGACCTCGTCGAGGTGTCGTGGGGGGAGGCGCTCGCGGCGGTCGCCAAGGAGCTCGCCGAGGTCCGCGACGTGCACGGCGCCGGTGCCATCGCCGTCCTGGGCGGGTCGCGACTCACCAACGAGGACGCCTACGCCTGGGTCAGGTTGGCGAAGGCTGTGCTCGGCACCGACAACGTCGACGCTCAACTCGGCGACGGGCTCCCGGCCGAAGCCGTGCTCGGCGTGCCAAGGGCCACGATCGACGACGCGTGCACCGCGTCGACGGTGGTGCTCCTCGCCCCCGACCTCAAGGAGGAGCTCCCCGTCCTCTACCTGCGCCTCCGTGCCGCGGCCGCCGAGGAGGGCACGGCCCTCATCGAGCTGACCCCGCAGGCCACGGGCCTCACGCCCTACGCGGCCCACTCGCTGCGGTACCGGCCGGCCGAGGCGCCGTCGGTCGTGCGCGCGCTGCTCTCTGACGGCAATGCCGACGCGGGCGGTGTTCCGGCTCCCGCGATCGCGGCCGCGCGGGCTCGCCTGCGCGATGCGGGCGACGACGTCGTCGTCGTGCTCGGCCGGCCCTCGCTGGCGGAGTCGGCCGACTCGATCGTCGAGGCGGCCGGCATGCTCGCCACCGGCGTGCCCGGAGCGCGCTTCCTCCCGGCCCTCCGGCGGGCCAACGTGCACGGCGCCCTCGACATGGGCTTCGCGCCCGGCATCCTGCCGGGCCGGGTCTCGCTCGACGACGGACGGCCGTGGTTCCGCACCGCGTGGGGGCGCGTGCCGGAGGCCCCCGGCATGGACGCCACCGCGATCCTCCAGGCCGCGGCCGAGGGCCGGGTCCACGCCCTCGTCCTCCTGGGCGCCGACCCGTTGGCCGACTTCCCCGACCGCGCCCTCGCCCGCCGGGCCCTGGCCGCCGCCGGCTACGTGGTGGCCGTCGACCTGTTCCCGACGGGCTCCAACCGCGACGCCGACGCGGTGCTGCCCGCGGCCGCGTTCGCGGAGCGGTCGGGAACGACGACCAACCTCGAGGGCCGCGTGTCCCGGCTGGCGCAGAAGGTCAACCCGCCGGGCACCGCGCGCGCCGACTGGATGATCGCGGCCGAGCTCGCGGTGCACCTCGGCGAGGACCTGGGGTTCGAGTCGGTCGACGCCATCAGCGCCGAGATCGAGCGCCTCGCCCCCGCCCACGCGGGCCTCGGCACCGGGGAGGCGGCGGCGGCGGTGACGCAGGCTCCGCCGATCGAGGAGGTCGAGGTGGCCGCGGTCGACGCCCACCTCAGCGTCGAGCAGCGCCTCGAGCCCGCGCCCACCTCCGCGCCCGCCGACGCGGCCGACGCCGACGACGCGCAGGCAGAGGTCGTGCCCCCACCGGCGCGGCTCGCCTTCCCCCACCGCACTGCCGCGGCCGATACGCCGCCGCTCGACGCCTACTCCCTGCGCCTGGTCGCTGGGCGCCGGCTGTACGACGTCGGGACGCTCGTGCAGCACTGTCAGTCGCTCGCCGGGCTTGCGCCCGGTGCGCGGCTGCGCGCCAACCCCTACGACCTCGACCGCCTCGGGGTCACCACGGGCGGCCGCGTGCGCGTGAGCTCTCCGCGTGCCTCGATGGTGCTCGAGGCCGAGGCCGCCCCCGGCGTCCCACGCGGATCGGCGTCGATCACGTTCAACCAGCCGGGCGAGGGCGCCGCCGATCTCATCGACGTCACCACGCCCATAACCGACGTGCGCATCGAGACCATCTGATGGGTGACCCGCTGTTCTCGAAGGGTGTCGGCCCCACGGTTGTGCTGATCGTCCTCATCAAGACGCTCGTGGTGTTCGTCTTCCTTCTGGTCGGCGTTCTGTTCACGATCTGGATGCTGCGCAAGGTCATGGCCGACATGCAGGACCGCATCGGCCCCAACCGCGCCGGCCCCTACGGCCTCCTGCAGAGCGTCGCCGACGGCATCAAGCTCTTCTTCAAGGAGGATCTGCTCCCCGAGACGGCCGACCGGCGCGTGTTCCGGCTCGCGCCGTACCTCGCAGCGGTGCCCGCCTTCCTCACGTTCGCGGTGGTGCCGATCGGCGGCACCGTGAAGCTGTTCGGCCACCGCACGATCCTCCAGCTCGCCGACCCGCCCGTCGGCATCCTGCTGGTGCTCGCGCTGTCGTCTATCGCCGTCTACGGCGTGATGCTCGCGGGCTGGGCGTCGGGCTCGAAGTACCCGCTCCTCGGCGGCGTGCGCGTCACCGCCCAGATGCTGTCGTACGAGGCGGCGATGGGCCTCGCCACGGCGGCGGTCGTGCTCTCGGCCGGCTCACTGTCGACGCGCGTCATCGTGACTGAGCAGGCCAACTGGCGTTGGAACCTCTGGCAGCTCGGCATCATTCCGTTCGCCGTCTTCCTTCTCGCTGCCGCCGCCGAGATGCGGCATCGGCCGTTCGACCTCGTCGAGGCCGACCAGGAGCTGGTGGCCGGGTTCATGACCGAGTACTCGTCGGTGCGCTTCGCGCTCTTCTACCTGGCCGAGTTCATGGGCACGATCACGATGTCGGCCGTCATGATCACGCTGTTCCTCGGCGGCCCGCTCGGGCCCGACATCGGGTTCCTCGGCGGGCGCGTCTCTCCGCTGTGGTTCTTCGTCAAGCTGGTGGGCTTCCTCTTCCTCTTCATGTGGATCCGAACGACGGTCCCGCGCTTCCGCTACGACCAGCTCATGGACCTCGGCTGGAAGCGGATGATCCCACTGTCGCTGGCGTGGCTGCTGCTCATCGCCGCCATGCGCCTCGGGGTCGACGAAGGCTGGAACCGCTTCGAGGTGGTGGCCATCGCCGTCGCTGCCGGCACCGTGGCCGCGGGTGCGCTCGCCGCCGCCATGCGCGTCTCCGCGGCGCGCCGCGAGGAGCAAGAGTTGGAGGCGACCGTCTGATGGGCTATCTCGACGGGTTCCGCGTCACCCTGCGCGAGATGTTCCGTCCCCGCGTCACGTGGCAGTACCCGGAGGTGAAGCGGCCCAAGCCCGAGCGCCTGCACGGCCGCCACGTGCTCAACCGCTACGAGGACGGCATGGAGAAGTGCATCGGGTGCGAGCTGTGCGCGGGCGTGTGCCCCGCCCGCTGCATCTACGTACGCGGCGCCGACAACCCGCCCGACGCGCCCGTCTCCCCGGGCGAGCGCTACGGGTTCGTCTACGAGATCAACTACCTGCGCTGCATCCACTGCGACCTCTGCGTCGAGGCCTGCCCGACCGAGGCCATCACCGAGGGGAAGCTCTTCGAGTTCTCGTTCACCAACCGCGACGACGCCATCTACACCAAGGACGAGCTCTTGGTCGACGACGACGGCATGCCGCGGAAGCTGCCCTGGGAGGACTGGCGGCCCGGCGAGGAGACGCACACATCCGCCTGGGTGCGGGCGACGTCACCGTCGGGCTCGGCACAGTACGAGGGCTTCGCCGCCTGGTCGCCCGAGCTCGGGTTCGGCCTCCGCCCGGGCGAGCCGGCGCAGGCCGAGGCCGACGAGCAGGAAGGCGGCTGAGCATGGACTGGTTCGTCTTCGTGGTCGCCGGCGCGCTCGCCATCGCGGGCGCGCTCGGTGTTGTTTTGTCGCGCAACCCGGTGCACGCGGCGCTGATGCTGGTGATGTCGCTGCTGGCGGTGGCCGTGCTCTTCGTCGAGCAGAAGGCCGACTTCCTCGCGGCCGTGCAGGTGATCGTCTACGCCGGCGCCATCGTCGTGCTCTTCCTCTTCGTGATCATGCTCATCGGTGTCGACCGTCCCGAGAGCCTCACCGTCGAGCCACTGCGAGGCCAGCGTCCATTCGCTGCGTTCATCGGCGTCGCCGCGTTCGCGGAGTTGTTCTTCCTCGTCCGCCTCCAGGGGGCCAGCGGGAGACGGGCGTCCGCCGGCTCGCTCACGAGCGGGCACGAGTCGAACGTCGAGCGGCTGGCCCGCCCGCTCTTCACGCACTACCTGCTGCCGTTCGAGCTCACGTCGGCCCTACTGGTGGTGGCCGTCGTGGGCGCCGTCGTTCTCTCCCGCCGGGAACGTGCCGTCACGGTCGACGAGGGCGAGGGCTGATGGTTCCGGGCTCGTGGTTCCTGGGGCTGGCGGCGATCCTCTTCACCATCGGTGCCGTCGGCCTGCTCGTGCGCCGCAACGTGCTCGTGATGTTCATGTGCGTCGAGCTCATGCTCAACGCGGTCAACCTCACCTTCGTCACCTTCGCCCGCATGCTCGACGACATCGGCGGGCAGGTCGTCGTGTTCTTCGTGCTCGTGGTGGCGGCGGCCGAGGTCGTGGTGGGGCTGGGGATCATCGTGGCGATCTTCCGCCGGCGCCACGACGCCACTGCCGACGACGTCTTCGCCCTGCGGGGATAGCGCGCCCGTGCTCGAGGTCGTCTGGCTCATCCCGCTGTTGCCCCTGGCCGGGTTCGCCGTCCTGCTGGTCGGCGGTCGCCGCCTCGGCGACCCGCTGGCCGGGTGGCTGGCGACGTCGGCCGTGGCCGGCTCGTTCGTCACCAGCGTCCTCGTGTTCGCCTCGCTCTGGCACCGGCACGCAGGTCACCGCGCCTTCACCAAGGAACTCTTCACGTGGGTACCTGCGGGCGGGCTCCAAGTGAAGGTCGGCTTCCTCGCCGATCCGCTCTCGATGACGATGGCGCTGTTCGTCACCGGGGTCGGCGCGCTGATTCATCTGTACTCGATCGGCTACATGCGCGGTGACGGCCGCTATCCGACGTTCTTCGTCTACATGAACCTGTTCGCCTTCTCGATGCTGATGCTGGTGCTGTCGGACAGCTTCCTGCTCACCTTCCTCGGGTGGGAGGGCGTGGGCGCCTGTTCGTACTTCCTCATCTCGTTCTGGTTCGACCGCGACACGGCGGCCAGCGCCGGGAAGAAGGCGTTCGTCACCAATCGCGTGGGTGACATCGGCTTCATGCTGGCCATGTTCCTCATGTTCGCCACGTTCGGGTCGCTCCAGTACTCGAGCGTGCTGGGCCACGCCGGCACCCTCAGCCACACCACGGCCACCGCGATCGCGCTCCTGCTGTTCCTCGGCGCGGTCGGGAAATCGGCCCAGCTGCCGCTGTACGTGTGGTTGCCGGACGCCATGGAGGGCCCGACGCCCGTGTCCGCCCTCATCCACGCCGCCACCATGGTGACCGCGGGCGTCTACCTGATGGCGCGCGTCAACCCGATCCTTGCACTGGCGCCCGGCGCGCTCACTCTTATCGCCGTCGTAGGCGCGGTCACCGCGCTGTTCGCGGCCACCGTGGCCTGCGCGCAGGACGACATCAAGCGCGTGCTCGCCTACTCCACGATCTCGCAGCTCGGCTACATGTTCCTCGCAGTCGGATCGGGCGCCTACGTCGCCGCCATCTTCCACATGGTCACCCATGCCTTCTTCAAGGCACTCCTGTTCCTCGGTGCCGGGTCTGTCATCCACGGGCTCCACGATGAGCAGGACATGAAGCGCATGGGCGGCCTGCGCCGCTTCATGCCGCTGACCGCGTCGACGTTCATCGTCGGCTGGCTCGCGATCGCCGGCTTCCCCGGCTTTTCCGGTTTCTGGTCGAAGGACGACATCCTCCTCAACGCGTGGAGCAAGAGCCACGCACTGTGGGCCGTGGGCGCGGTGACCGCCGCGCTCACCGCGTACTACATGAGCCGCCAGGTCTTCCTCGTCTTCTACGGCCCCGAGCGCTGGAAGACTGCCGAGGAGACAGAGGCAGCTCATGCCGCCGAGCCCCACGACGCGCCGTGGACGATGGCCGTGCCCCTCGTCACGCTCGCCGTGCTCTCGGTCACGGGTGGCGTCGTCAACCTGCCCTTCCACCGGCTCAACTTCCTCGAGAGGTGGATGGAACCGGTCTTCGCCGACCGCCTGCGCAAGGTCGACGTCGCCACCGGCACCAAGGCGGTGCTCCTCGTGGCCGTGCTCGTCGCGTTCGTGGCCGGCGTCCTCGTCGCCGGCGCGGTGTACCTGGCCCGTCGCGTGCGCGAACGGTCGATGGAACCCGCCGTGCTCCGCCAGGCATGGGGGATCGACGCCCTCTATGCCGGCGTGATCGAGACGCCGGGCCTCGCCCTCTCCAGCTGGCTGGCCTACGTGCTCGACACCAAGGTCATCGACGGCGCGGTCAACGGCGTCGGGTCGACCGTGCGGACCGCCGGCGCCCGCCTCCGCCGGGTCCAGACCGGCTACGTGCGCAACTACGCCCTGGGGATCGGCCTCGGGGTCGTCGCCGTCCTGGCCTTCATGGCAACCAGAGGTGCACCCTGAGCGGCTTCCCGATACTCACCGCGATAGTGGTGCTCCCGGTGGCGGCGGCGGTGGTCATCGCCGTCGTGCCGCGCTCGCGGCCGGAGATCGTGCGGGCCCTCGCGCTGCTGGCGGCGGTGCTCGAAGTCGCGCTGTCCGGCGTGCTCCTGCACCGGTTCCGCACCGGCATCGCCGGGTTCCAGCTCGTGTCGCAGCATCCCTGGATCAAGGACTTCGGCATCTCGTGGAAGGTGGGCGTCGACGGCATCTCGCTCTTCCTCGTCGTGTTGACCGCGGTGCTCTTCGCTGTGGCCATGGCGGCGAGCACCGTCGAGCACGACCTGAAGGCGTTCATGTGCTGGATGCTCGTCCTCGAGGCCGGATGTGTCGGCGTATTCCTCTCCCTCGACCTCTTCCTGTTCTTCATCTTCTGGGAGGTCGTGCTCGTCCCGATGTACTTCCTCATCGGGGGCTGGGGCTACGAGCGCCGCGTGTACGCGGCCCTCAAGTTCTTCCTGTACACGATGCTGGGTTCGGCGCTGATGCTCGTCGGCATCCTGGCGCTCGTGTTCCTCGAGGCGCGGGGCGGTCGCCCCATCACCTTCGACCTCGTCTCGCTGGCCAACAACCAGCATCTGGCCGGCGCGACAGCCAAATGGCTGTTCCTGGCGTTCTCGGCGTCGTTCGCCGTGAAGGTGCCGCTGTTCCCCCTGCACACATGGCTCCCCGACGCCCACACCGAGGCGCCCACCGCCGGCTCGGTGATCCTCGCCGGCGTCCTGCTGAAGCTCGGCACCTACGGCTTCCTGCGGTTCGGGCTCTACCTGTTCCCGAAGGCGGCCGTCGACCTCGCACCCGTACTGCTCACGCTCGGCGTGATCGGCATCGTCTACGGCGCGCTCGTGGCTGCCGTGCAGCGCGATCTCAAACGCCTCGTTGCGTACTCGTCGGTCGCCCATCTGGGCTTCATCGTGCTGGGGACGTTCGCCCTCACCACCCAGGGCCTGCAGGGCGGGCTCCTGCAGATGATCAACCACGGCATCTCGACCGGCGCCCTGTTCCTGCTCGTCGGGATGATCTACGAGCGCCGGCACACGCGACAGATCTCGGAGCTCCGCGGTCTGCAGCGGTCTGCGCCGGTGCTGGCCGGCGTCTTCATGGTCGTGATGCTCTCGTCGATCGGCCTGCCAGGCCTCAACGGCTTCGTGGGCGAGTTCCTCGTGCTCCTCGGGACGTTCGTGACCCGCCGGTGGTGGGCGGTCGTGGCCGTTACCGGGGTGATCTTTGCCGCCGTTTACCTGCTGTGGGCCTACCAGCGCGTGTTCCACGGCACACCCGATGAGGCGAACGCCTCCGTCCCCGACATGACCTGGCGCGAGCGCGCCGTGATGTTGCCGCTGGTCGTGCTGATCGTGTTCCTCGGCGTCTACCCGAAGCCCGTGCTCGACCGGATGGCTCCCTCGGTGAACGCGCTGCTCACCCACATCGAGCGGCACACGAGCTACCAGCAGCCCGACGTGGCGGCGGGGCGCTAGCGATGTCGATGCTCGCCGCGGCGACATCCACGCCGATCCACGTTCCCCGCGTCGAGTGGGTGGCGATCCTGCCCGAGCTCATCCTTGTCGGCGCCGCGCTCGTGCTCCTCACCGCCAGCGGGCTCAGGCGCGCCCGGCTCCCGCGCGGCGTGCACATGATCGCCACCATCGCCGCGGCCGGGGGAGCGCTCGGCGCCGCCTGGTACCTGTGGGCGCAGGTCTCCGACGGCAAGGCTCGCGACGCCGTCGCCGGCGCCGTCGTGGTCGACGGGTTCAGCGTGTTCTTCATGATCCTCGTCAGCTGCGCGGTGGTGCTCGGCGCCCTGCTCGCCGACGACTACCTCCGGCGCGAAGATCTCGATGGGCCGGAGTTCTACGCGCTGATGATGCTCTCGGCGTCCGGCGCGATGTTCATGGCCGCGGCCAACGACCTGATCGTGCTGTTCCTCGGCCTCGAGCTCCTCTCGATCTCGCTCTACGTGATGGCGGGCCTGCACCTCCGCCGGAGCGAGTCGCAGGAGGCGGCCATGAAGTACTTCCTCCTCGGAGCCTTCTCGTCGGCTTTCTTCCTGTATGGCATCGCCCTCGTCTACGGCGCCACCGGGTCCACCGCCCTGCCCGCGATCGCCGACTTCCTCCGCACCAACGTCCTCGTGTCCAACGGGCTGCTCGTCGGGGGCCTGGGCTTCCTCCTCGTCGGGCTGGGCTTCAAGGTCGCCGCCGTCCCGTTCCACATGTGGACGCCCGACGTCTACCAGGGCGCGCCGACGCCCGTCACCGGGTTCATGGCCGCCGCGGCCAAGGCGGCGGGCTTCGCCGGCCTCCTGCGCGTGCTGTTCTCGACGTTCATCACCTACCGCCTCGACTGGCAGCCCGTCGTGTGGGCGCTCGCGGTGGCAACCCTGGTCCTCGGTTCGGTCGTCGCCCTCGTGCAGACCGACGTCAAGCGCATGCTCGCCTACTCGTCGATCGCCCACGCCGGCTACGTGCTGGTGGGCGTCGAGGTGGCCACGAGCCGGGGCACGGCCGGGGCGCTCTTCTACCTCCTCGCCTACACGTTCATGGTGCTCGGCAGCTTCGGCGTCGTCACGGTGGTCGGCCGCCGGGGCGACGCCGCCCACGACCTCGACACCTACCGCGGCCTGGCCTCGCGCCGGCCCGCCCTCGCTCTCGCGTTCACGATCTTCCTGCTCGCGCAGGCCGGCGTGCCGCCGAGCACGGGGTTCCTCGCCAAGTTCTACGTGATCGGGGCGGCGGTGGAGGCGCGTGCCTACGCGCTGGCAATCATCGCGATGGTGGCGGCCGTGGTCGCCGCGTTCTTCTACCTGCGGGTGATCGTGGTCATGTACATGACAGCCTCCGAGGAAGCAGAGAGCCCCCGGCTCCGGGTGCCCGTCGGCGTCACCGTGGCCCTCGCCGCCACCCTCGGCTTCACCCTGGTCTTCGGGATCGTGCCCGGCACGGTGTTCGATTTCGCCCGCCACGCCACCGTCCTGCGGTTCTGACGTGCGAATCCGGGCGTTGGTCGTGTGTGAACGGCTTCACTAAGCTCCGGCCGTGTCGGAGTTGCTTCGCAGCTACCTGACCGTCGCCATCTTCGGTGGGGCCGGCGTGGGCATGGTCGCTCTGATGCTCGGAGCGGGTCGGTTGATCCGTCCGGTGCGCCCGCAGCCGGCGAAGTACGTGAACTACGAGTGCGGGGTCGACCCCGTCGGCACCGGGTGGTCCCAGAGCCACATCCGCTACTACATCTTCGCCCTGCTGTTCGTGATGTTCGACGTCGAGGCGGTGTTCGTCTTCCCGTGGGCGGTCAGGCTGGAGGCGCTCGGAGTGTTCGGGCTGGTCGAGATGGTGGTGTTCATCGCCGTCCTCGCCCTCGGCCTCGTCTACGCGTGGCGAAAGGGCGTGCTGAAGTGGGCCTAGTCGAGAAGGGCCGGGTGCCGAAGCCCCTCACGTGGCTCCTCAACTACAGCCGCAAGTACTCGCTCTGGGTCTACCAGTGGGGCTTGGCGTGCTGCGGGCTCGAGATGGGCGCCGCCTTCGGCTCGCCCCGCTACGACGTCATGCGCCTGGGCGTGATCCCCTTCCCGGCCAGCCCCCGGCAGGCCGACCTGGTCGTCATCTCCGGCACCGTCACCGACAAGATGGCGCCCTCGATCCGCCGCCTCTGGGAGCAGATGCCCGACCCCAAGTACGTGATCTCGATGGGCTCGTGCGCCAACTGCGGCGGGCCGTACTGGGACTCCTACTCCGTCACCAAGGGCGTCGACCAGATCATCCCCTTCGACGTGTACGTCCCCGGGTGCCCGCCCCGGCCGGAGGCCCTCCTCGAGGGCATCGTGCTCCTCCAGCAGCGCATCCAGAACGAGGACATGGCAGAGCGCTGGCGAGGTGACGGCACGGCCGAGCGCTGGCGAGGTGAACCCATTGTCGTCGACGCCTGAGGCGCCTGAGGCCCCGGGCGAAGAGGTCGCGGGGCCAGCGGTCGACGAGATCCGCGAGGGGTTGCTCGTGGCGCTCACCGCCGAGCTCGGCGACGCGGTCGTCGGCTCCGAGATCCGTGACCGCGACCTGTTCGTTCGGGTGCGCCCCGACGAGTGGCGCCGCGCCGCGCGCTTCTGCCGCGACCGGCTGGCGTGCGACTACTTCTCGTTCCTCTCGGGGATCGACTGGATGCCGGCCGGCAGCGGGGCAGCTTCGGATGAAGCTGCGTTCGAGCCGCCCACGGCCGCCGACGAGGCCGGCGACGAGACCGGCGACGAGACCGGCGACGCCGACGAAGCCGCCGTTCCACCGGCGACGACCAGGCCGTCCGGTGAGCAGGCGCCCGCGCTCCGCACCGACGACGGTCGGTGGAAGACCGGCCTCGCCGGCGGCGACACCCGCTTCCAGGTGTTCTGCCGGCTGTACTCCACCAAGCGGCACCACGGCATCACGCTCAAGGCCGACCTCGACGACGCCGACCCGCGCGTCGACTCGCTCGTCCCCGTGTACCGCGGCGCAGACTGGCACGAGCGGGAATGCTGGGAGATGTTCGGCTTCGACTTCGCGGGCCACGACGACCTGCGCCACATCTATCTGCCGGGCGCGTTCGAGGGGCACCCGCTGCGCAAGGACTTCCCGCTCCTCGCACGCGAGGTGAAGCCCTGGCCGGGGCTGGTCGACGTCGAGCCGATGCCCGATGAGGCAGCCGTTCCCGATGAAACACCGGCTCCTGCCGAGCCCACCGGTGGCGGGGCGGCCGAATGACCGTCACCGAGCAGCAGCGGCTCTACGTCGAGCGCACCGCGGCCGAGGCGAGGGTCAACGTCGAGATCGAGACCGAGGGCATGACCCTCAACATCGGCCCCCAACACCCCGCCACCCACGGCACGCTGCGGGTGCTGGTGAAGCTCGACGGCGAGCAGGTGGTCGAGGCCGACGTCGTTCCCGGCTACATGCACCGCGGCTACGAGAAGCTCACCGAGGTCCGCACCTACCCGCAGATCACGACGCTGGTCAACCGCATCGACTGGCTCTCGTCGTTCGCCAACGAGGTGCCCTTCGTCCTCGCCGCCGAGACGCTGATGGAGATCGAAGCGCCTCCCCGTGCGCAGTGGATCCGCACGGTCCTCTTCGAGATGGGCCGCATCGGCACCATGTGCATCTTCCTCGGCGACATGGGCGTCCAGCTCGGCGCCATCACGCCCGTCTTCTACGGGTTCCGTGACCGGGAGCACGTCCTCAACCTCATCGAAGCGGCCACCGGCGGCCGCTTCCATCCCAACTACGACCGCATCGGCGGGCTGAAGGAGGACCTGCCCAAGGGCTGGATCGACGAGACCAAGGCGGCGATGAAGCGCATCCGCAGCTTCTGCGACCAGCTCGAGGAGCTGCTGCTGGGCAACGAGATCTTCGAGACCCGCACGCGCGGCATCGGCGTCATCCCGCCCGAGATCGGCCTCGAGTTCGGCGTCTCCGGCGCCAACATCCGGGCCAGCGGGGTCGACTGGGACCTGCGCCGCGACGAGGACTCGCCCCTCGCCTGGAAGGAGTGCGACTGGAAGGTGTGGACGCACCCCGACGGCGACGCCTTCGCCCGCTACTGGGTGCGGCTCCAGGAGACGCGCGAGGCGACCAAGATCATCGACCAGCTGGTCGACGGCCTGCCGGCGGGCCCGATCCAGGCCAAGGTGCCCCGCATCATCAAGGTGCCCGAGGGCGAGGCGTGGGTGCACACCGAGAACCCGCTCGGCGAGATGGGCTACTACATCGTCAGCCAGGGGTGGCTGGGCCCCTTCCGCTGCAAGATCCGCTCGGCCTCGTTCAGCAACGTGTCGATCGTGCCGTGGCTCCTGCAGGGCGTCTACGTCCCCGACGTCATCACGATCCTCGCGTCCCTCTATTTCATACTCGGTGACATCGACCGATGACCGTCGTGCGCGCCGGAGCCAACTTCATCCTCGGTGCTCTATCGCCTAGTGGCGCCGACCGATGACCTTCGCGGTCGTGCTCCACCTGGCCTACTGGCAGCTCACCATCATCAAGCTGCTGGTGGTGCTCAGCGTCGTCCCCCTCGGCGCGCTCGTCCTGGGCTACGTGTTCCTGATGAAGGTCATGGCCCACATGCAGAGCCGCCTCGGCCCGATGGATTCGGGCGGGCTCGCCAGCCGGCCAGGACTGCGCGAGAACCCGTTCCTCCCGCACGGCTGGTTCCAGCTCATCGGCGACTTCGTGAAGTTCGTGCAGAAGGAGGACATCTTCCCGGCCCTCGCCGACCGCTGGGTGTTCGCCCTCGCGCCCGCGGTCGTGATCATGTCGACCTTCCTGCTCTTCGTCGTCGTTCCTGCAGGGCCGCATCTCATCGCGCAGAACCTCGACGTCGGGATCTTTTTCGCCCTGGCCGTGTCGTCGCTGTCGGTGCTCGGCGTGCTGATGGCCGGGTGGGCGTCGGCCAACAAGTACTCGCTCATGGGCGCGCTTCGGGCCGCCGGCCAGCTCATCGCCTACGAGCTCCCGATGGTGCTCGGCATCATGGGGGTCGTCGTGCAGGCGGGCACCATGAGCCTGCAGGGCATCGTCCTGGCCCAGGCCCACGGTTCGATCTTCGGCTTCGGCCGGCTCGGTGAGCCGTTCGTCATCACGCAATTCTTCGGCTTCCTCTTGTTCCTCGCCGCCGCCCAGGCCGAGCTCATCCAGACGCCGTTCGACATGCCGCTGGCGGAGTCGGAGCTGGTTGCCGGCTACCTCACCGAGTACTCCGGACTGCGCTACCTACTCTTCTACATGGCCGAGACGGCGAGCGCGTTCGCCTTTGCCGCCATCGCCGCCACGCTGTTCCTCGGCGGGTGGTACCTGCCGGGCATCGGGCCGAGCAGGCAGCTGGCCGACGTGATCGGCCCGTTCGTGCTCGGCGCCAAGATCATGCTCGTCGCCTTCCTCATCTACTGGATCCGGTTCACCTACCCGCGGCTGCGC
This sequence comes from Actinomycetota bacterium, assembly GCA_005888395.1. Taxonomy (GTDB): domain Bacteria; phylum Actinomycetota; class Acidimicrobiia; order Acidimicrobiales; family AC-25; genus AC-25. Next base: position 14,604 of record VAXF01000034.1, read on the forward strand.
GAGGACCAGCTCCAGACGTTCGCGTGGAAGTACCTCATACCGCTCTCGCTCGTGAACATCCTCGTCACTGGCATCCTCAAGGTGGTGTTCTGACGTGCCTGAGATCCCGGGACTCGTCAAGGGGCTGGGCGTCACGTTCCGCACGATGCTCAAGGGCAACCAGACGACGCAGTACCCCCACGAGCGCGAGGAGCCGCCCGCCCGCGCACGCGGCGTCATCGCCCTCAAGGAGGAGAACTGCACCGTCTGCATGCTGCGCGCGCGCGAGTGCCCTGACTGGTGCATCTACATCGAGGGCCACAAGGAGAAGCGACCTCCGCGGCGGGAAGGCGGCCGTGAGCGCACCATCAGCATCCTCGACCGTTTCGATATCGACTACGCCCTCTGCATGTACTGCGGCATCTGCGTGGAGGTGTGCCCCTTCGACGCCCTGTTCTGGAGCCCCGAGTACGAGTACTCCGAGGCCCGCATCGGCGACCTCCTGCACGACAAGCAGAAGCTCGGCGAGTGGATGGAGACCGTCCCCGAGCCCCCGCCTCTCGAGGTGGGGGCCCAGGCGAAGAAGAAGTAGCCGGGCATGATCGCCCAGAACATCGCCTTCGGCGTCATCGCCGCGACAATGGTCGGAGCCGCCATCCGTCTGGTCACGACCCAGAACGTCGTGCGGGCCGCGCTGTTCCTCGTGCTCGTGCTGGCGGGGGCTGCCGCCCAGTTCCTGCTGCTGTCGGCCGACTTCGTGGCCATCGTGCAGGTGCTCGTGTACATCGGCGCCATCGTCGTGCTGTTCCTGTTCGGCATCATGCTCACCCGGGCACCGATCGGGCGCGACGTCGGGCTCGACAACGAGCAGCGCTGGCTTGCCGCGTTGGTAGGCGCCCTGCTGCTCGGCGTCATCGTGTACGTCACCAACGACGCGTTCGGATCGGACAAGATCAACTTCGGCCGCATCGCCAGCGCCGGGCACACCACGCCGTCGATCGCCGTGTCGATCTTCCAGTCGTACGTCGTGCCCTTCGAGGTCGTGTCGGTGCTGCTGTTGGCCGCCCTGGTCGGCTCGATCGTCGTGGCTCGGAGGGATTGACGTGTACCTGAACCAGTTCCTCTTCCTCAGCGCGTTCCTGTTCGCGACCGGTGTCTACGGCGTACTGGCACGTCGTAACGGTGTGCTCGTTCTCATGTCGATCGAGCTCATCCTCACCGCCGTCAACATCAACCTGGTCGCATTCAGCGCCTTCCACAACAACATCGCCGGGCAGGTCTTCGCCCTGTTCGTGATCGCAGTGGCGGCAGCCGAGGTCGGCGTCGGCTTGGCGATCGTGCTCCTGATCTACCGCAACAAGCAGAGCATCGACCTCACCGACGTCGACGTCATGAAGGGCTGACGCCGTGTTCTTCCTGCGCAATGCCTGGCTGATGCCGGCGATCCCCTTCGTCTCGTTCCTTGTCATCCTGTTCTTCGGGCGTCGGCTGCCACGGAAGGGCTCGGAGATCGGCATCGCCTCCGTCGGCGCATCGTTCGTGTTCGCCGTGATCTCGGCCGGCGCGTGGATCGCCCGTCCGCACTCCGGGCACCTGCGCGAGGCGGTCGAGCGGAACATCACGTGGTGGAAGTCGGGCCACGTCACGATCCGGGCGGGGACACACATCGACGGTCTCAGCGTGATGATGGTCTTCGTCGTCACCTTCATCTCGCTGCTCGTCCACATCTACTCGACGAGCTACATGCACGGCGACCGCCGCTATACGCACTTCTTCGCCATCCTCTCCTTGTTCACGGCTGCGATGCTCCTGCTCGTCCTCTCGAGCGAGACGCTCGAGCTGCTGGTCGGCTGGGAAGGAGTCGGCCTGTGCTCGTTCCTGCTGATCGGGCACTGGTGGGAGGAGCAGGAGAACTCCGACGCCGCCCTCAAGGCGTTCCTCACGACCCGCACCGGCGACATCGGCATGCTCGTCGGCATCTCGATCCTCTTCTTCGCCGCGGGCCAGACCTTCAACATCGCCCACCTCAACGCGCTTGCCCTCAACGGCAGCATCCGGCACGGACTGCTGCTCGCCGGCGCCGGAGCGCCCAGTTCCCGCTGCACACCTGGCTGCCCGACGCCATGGCCGGCCCCACGCCGGTGTCGGCGCTCATCCACGCCGCCACCATGGTGGTCGCCGGCGTCTACCTGATCGCCCGCCTGTACGGCGTGTTCTACCGGGGGTTCTCGATCGCCCACGGCGGGGCCAACCTGGTCTCGGTCATCGGCGCCGTCACATTGGTCATCGCCGCCGTGCTCGCGTTCGTGCAGGACGACATCAAGAAGGTGCTGGCGTACTCCACCGTCAGCCAGCTCGGCTACATGGTGATGGCCCTCGGGGTCGGGGCGTGGACTGCCGGCATCTTCCATCTGTTCACCCACGCGTTCTTCAAGGCGCTCCTGTTCCTCGGTGCCGGCTCGGTCAGCCACGCCGTGCACTCGTTCGACATGAAGAAGGACATGGGTGGTCTGCGCAAGCACATGCCCGTGACCTTCTGGACGTTCATCATCGGCTCGGTCGCGCTCGCCGGCATCCCGCCGCTGGCCGGGTTCTGGTCGAAGGACGAGATCCTTCTCGGCGCGTCGCGCAACGGGTACCCCGTGATGGTCGCCATGGGGTTCATCGGCGCGTTCATGACCGCCGCCTACATGACCCGGTGCTGCTACCTGACGTTCTTCGGCCACTACCGCGGCCACGGCCAACCGCACGAGTCGCCGCCGGCAATCACCGTTCCGCTCGGCATCCTCGCCGTGTTCTCCGTGCTCGCCGGCCTGCTCAACGCACCCGGCATATCGCTGTTCCGCAAGTGGACCACCACCGACGTCGTCGAGCGGGCCCACGTACCCGAGCACGCCTTCGCCGTCGGTCCGGCAGCGCTCTCGGTGCTCGTCGCTCTGATCGGCATCGGTGTCGCCTACGCCTACTGGTTCCGCGACGAAGGCCGACCGCGTGTCGTCGAACGTTCCTCAGTGGGTCGCGGCGCGTACCGGTTCGCTGTGCGCAAGTACTACCTCGACGACGTCTACACGGGTGGCATCGTCGGCAGCGTGAAGGGCCCGATCGCCGCCGGCATGTACTGGTTCGACCAGCACGTCATCGACGCAACCGTCGACGGTGTGGCCACGGTGTCCCGTGCCGTCGCCGGGTTCGTGTACGACGTGATCGACCAGAAGATCGTCGACGGGCTGGTGAACGCCACGGGTGCCACGGCGGAGGGAGGCGGCGGCCTCCTACGCATCATCCAGACCGGCCGCGTGCAGCAGTACGCGGCGATCCTGTTCGGCGCCGTGGTGATCTTCGCCGCGGCGCTCGTGCTCGCCACCTGACCTCGGGAGAGTAGAGAGACGTGAACGCCTTCGACCACTGGGCGCTCGGCGCCGCCGTGTTCCTTCCGGCCGTCGCCGCCGGTCTGCTCCTGCTCGTGCCGCGTGCGCAGGAGACGGCCCAGAAGGCCGTGGCCCTCGTGTTCACGGTCGCCACCACCGGCGTGGGCGTCTATCTGCTAACGCAGTTCGACTACGGGAACAGCCGCAAGCTCCAGTTCGTCGTGAACAACCGCTGGATCGACGTCATCAACAGCCGCTACCACGTGGGCGTCGACGGCATCTCGCTGCCGCTGCTCCTGCTGTCGATGGTGATCACCGTCATGTGCGTCGTGTACTCGTGGAACCACTGGCCCGAGCCGCACAACCCCAAGGCGTTCCTGATCCTCATGCTCGTGCTCGAGACGGGGATGAACGGCACCTTCCTCGCCCAGGACCTGATCCTCTTCTTCGTCTTCTTCGAGCTGGTCCTGCTGCCGATGTACTTCATGATCGGGGTGTGGGGCGGGCCGAACCGCCAGTACGCGGCCATCAAGTTCTTCCTCTTCACGCTGTTCGGCTCGGCGCTGATGATCCTGAGCTTCCTCGCCCTCTACTTCAAGGGCGGGCAGACCTTCGACATGGTGGCGCTGCAGCACTCGGCGCAAACGATCGCCCACAGCACCCAGCTGCTCATATTCGCCGGCCTGTTCATGGGGTTCGCCATCAAGGTGCCCATGTTCCCGTTCCACACCTGGCTGCCCGACGCCCACACCGAGGCGCCCACCGTCGGCTCGGTTTTCCTCGCCGCCATCCTCCTGAAGCTCGGCACGTACGGCTTTGTGCGCATTGCCATCCCGATCCTGCCGCAGGCCGCCCATTCCTGGGCGCCCTACATCGGCGTGCTCGCGGTGATCGGCATCATCTACGGCGCGCTCGGCTGCCTGGCCCAGCGCGACATGAAACGCCTGATCGCGTTCTCGTCGGTGGCCCACATGGGCTTCGTGATGCTGGGCATCGCCACGCTCTCGCCCATCGGCATCAACGCCGCGGTGTTCGGCATGGTCGCCCACGGGCTGATCACGGGCATGCTCTTCTTCATCGCCGGGTCGGTGCAGGAACGCTTCGGCACCCGCGAGCTCTCGCGTCTGGGAGGCATGCTCGTCCAGACGCCGCGAATGGGCTGGATCCTCGGCTTCTGCGCGATGGCGTCGCTCGGGCTCCCCGGGCTGGCGGGATTCTGGGGGGAGTTCCCGGCGATCCTGTCGTCGTACCAACCAGCGGCCGGGCTGTCGCTGGCCCTGTTCCGCACGTTCATGGTGGTGGCCGCGGTCGGCACCGTCTTCGCCGCGGGCTACCTGCTCTGGATGCTCCAGCGGGCCGCGTTCGGGGTGCCGAAGGCCGAGTTCGCGGACGCCCACATCCACGACGTGCACGTGCCCGAGTACATCGCCTGGACGCCGCTCCTGGTGCTCATCCTCGTGCTCGGCCTGTACCCCAACCTGATCTTCCACATGACCGACGGGGCCGTCCACCAGGCGCTCCGCGCCATCGGGACCTGATCCGTGCTCGCTGCCGCCGTTGCCGCTTCGACCAGCGCCGTCGCTCCGCACTTCAAGGCGCCGATCCTCGACTATCACGCCCTCGCGCCCGAGATCGTGCTCACCGGCGTGCTCGGCGTGCTGCTGCTCGTCGACCTGGTCGTCGGCGAGCGCGAGCGGTGGGCGACGTCGACCATCGCGGGCATCGGGATCCTGGCCGCGTTGATCCCGGTGTTCACGTTGGGAGTGCGGAGCCACCCCGGCTCGATGTTCGGCGGTGCCTACGTCGTCGACAACTTCTCGCTCGTGCTCAAGGCGTTGTTCCTCGTCACCGGCTACGTCGTGGTGCTCATGTCGAGCAACTACATCGAGGAGGGCGACTACTACGAGGGAGAGTTCTACTTCCTCCTCGTTTCGTCGCTGCTCGGCATGGTCGTGATGGCGTCGGCGCGCGACCTGATCACCATCTTCCTAGCCCTCGAGCTGCTCTCGATCCCGGGCTACCTGATGGCGGGCTGGCGCAAGCGCGACGTCAAGAGCAACGAGGCCGCGCTCAAGTACTACCTGCTCGGCGTGCTGGCGACCGCCGTGATGCTCTACGGGATGTCGCTCGTCTACGGCTACACCGGGACGACCCTGCTCACGGGCATCGGCGCCAAGGTCGGCGGATCGCTCACCGGCCACCCGATCCTCAGCTTCAGCATCTTTCTCGTGCTCGCCGGGTTCGCCTTCAAGGTCTCGGCGGTGCCGTTCCACCAGTGGGCGCCCGACACCTACGAGGGGGCACCGACGCCGGTCACCGCCTTCCTGTCGGTCGCGTCGAAGACGGGCGGCATGGTGGCCATCCTCGAGCTGGTGTACGTCGGGTTCCTCAACCGCCACGACGTGTGGGCGCCGCTGTTCTGGGCGCTCGCCGCGCTGACGATGACGGTCGGCAACTTGATCGCGCTCCGGCAGACCAACATCGTGCGGATGCTCGCCTACTCGTCGGTCGCGCAGGCTGGGTACATGCTCGTGCCGTTCGCGGTGGCCGGCGACAATGTCAAGGCTCGGGGGACGGCGTTCGAGGCGACGGTCGTGTACCTGCTGATCTACGCGGCCATGAACCTGGGCGCGTTCACCGTCGTGATCACCGTGGCCCGCAAGACGCGCTCGGGCGAGATCTCGTCGTACGGAGGCCTGTTCGAGTACGCACCCGGGCTCACCGTGCTCATGACGGTGTTCCTGTTCTCGCTCGCCGGCGTGCCCCCGCTGGCCGGGGCCTGGGCCAAGATCTTCGTGTTCCGGGCCGTGCTCGATTCGGGCACCACCGCGGCTGTCGTCCTCGGCGTGATCGCGGCCGTCAACTCGGTGATCGCCCTCTTCTACTACGCGGGCGTGGCGCGGGAGATGTGGATGCGGCCGGTGCCCGACGAGGACCGCACGCCCATCAGCGTCCCGCCGGCGCTCGCCGGCGCGCTGGCGGCCACTGTGGTGGCGGTGCTCGCCGTGGGCGTGTACCCCAACATGCTCGTCCGCTTCGGTGAGATCTCATCGCTCGTGAAGTAGTCGCCGAGCTCCTCCGCGAGCACATCCGACGCGAAGGACCGCTCCCCTACGACCAGGTCGTCGACGCCGCCCTCTACCATCCCGCCGGCGGCTTCTACGCGACCGGTGGGCGGGCCGGGAGGCGCGGCGACTTCCTCACCAGCCCCGAGCTCGGCCCGGTCTTCGCCACGGTCGTGGCTCGCGCGCTCGACGCGTGGTGGCACGAGCTCGGCGACCCCGATCAGTTCGTGGTGGTCGACGCCGGCGCCGGGTGCGGGACGCTGGCGCGCGACGTGCTCGCTGCCGAGCCGTCGTGCTCGCCCGCCCTGCACTACGTGCTGGTGGAGCGGTCCGACTCACTCCGCGCCGCCCACGCCGACAACGTCGCCCTCGAGCCGGCGAGGGTGGCCCTCGGGAGAGGACCGACGGCGACGTCCCTGCAGGAGCTCCCGGCCGGGCCGCTGACCGGTGTCGTCCTCGCCAACGAGCTCCTCGACAACCTCGGCTTTCGGCTGCTCGAGCGCGGTGCCCAGGGATGGAGCGAGGTGCGGGTGGGGGAGACGGACGGGCGCCTCGTCGAGGTGCTCGTCGCCGCGTCCGACGATCTGGGTGCCGAGGCCGACGGGCTCGTATCCGACCCGCCCGACGGCGCCCGTGTGTCCCTGCAGCACGCGGCGCGCGCCTGGCTCCGCGACGCGCTGGGCGTGCTGGGGCGCGGCCGTGTCGTGGTCTTCGACTACGCCGACACCACGCCGGCCATGGCCCGGCGTCCCTGGCGGCAATGGCTGCGGACGTTCCGCGCCCACGGCCCCGGCCAGCTGGCGCGGGTGCGGGCGGTCACGGCCGACCGCCCCCAAGCCGAGTTCCTGCGCGCCTTCGGCATCGACGAGCTCGCGGTGGGCGCGCGTGCCGCGTGGGAATCGCGGGCCCACGTCGGCGACCTCGAGGCCCTGAAGCACCGGAGCCGCGTGACCGAGGTGGAGGCGCTCACCGACCCGGCCGGGCTGGGAGCGTTCCGCGTGCTCGAGTGGGTGCTCCCCGTTCGCTGAGACGTCCCGTCAAGATGGCGGCGACCGCACACCCGAGGAGGGAACATGAGCGTGCTCGATACGCAACCGATACATCATCCCGTCGTCGTCGCGCACACGGAGCACCGCGCCGCCGACAGGCAGCTGCGCATCGCCGACGCGATCACCGCCTTCGCAGGATCGATGAAGTTCGTCTATATCCACGCCCTTGTCTTCATCGGCTGGATGCTCTTCGTCGAATCCGACCCGTGGCCCAAGCTGACGCTCATCGTCTCGCTCGAGGCGATCTTCCTGTCGACCTTCGTGATGATCGGCCAGAACCGCTCGGCCGCCTTCCAGCAGTCCAAGGCCGACCACGACTTCGTCGAGCAGGAGCAGGAGCTGAAGACGAACACGGAGCTGACGCGGGCGATCCACGCCCTGGCTACCGAGATCCACGAGCGGGTGGTGACCGGCCCCGCCGCAACCTAGCTTCGCTGCATGGACCAGATCGTCGAGCTGCACCGGCGGGCGAGCGACGGGCTGCTGAGCGTGGCGCGGGCAGCCACGGGAAGGTGGGAGCGTCCCTCGCCCTGCACCGAGTGGGACGCGCGCGGCGTCGTCGAGCACGTCATCGGGTTCCACGAAATGCTGGTGCTGAAGCCGCTCGGCGTCCGGGTCGAGCGGCCGCGCGACGACCCCGCCGCCCGTTGGCAGGTCACCGCCGACGCGCTCGTCTCGGCTCTCGCCGGCGCCGGCGCGCTCGGCACGGCCGTGGAGGTCCCGGGCGGCCGCACCACCGAGCTTCGTAGCCTCCTTCCGACGCTCACCACCGATGTGCTGGTCCACACGTGGGACCTCGCCCGCGCCGTCGGCGCGCCCGATGCGCTCGACCCCGAGTTGTGCGAGATCGCCTATGCGCGCGCGAGCGAGAACAGCGAGGCACTCCGCGCGTCGAACATGTTCGGCAACGAGGTGCCGGTTCCGGACGACGCACCCGTGCAGAACAGGATGCTCGGCCTGTTCGGCCGCGATCCCGGCTGGCGGTCTACGCCCGCCTGAACCAACGCCGCCGGCCGCCGGCAGACCTGGCCTCGGCCGCGGCGTCCCCCATGCCGGCCGCCACCTCATGGTCCTCTCCGGCGGCGGCGGCCAGCCGCTGCGTGTCGTACAGCCGGCTCGTCCATCCGCATGTGCAGACGACGACAAACCCACCCTCATCGCTCATCGTCCACACGGGAGGCCCGTCGATCAGGTGGCCCGCCATGAGAAGCGAGGGTACGCCTCAAGTCCACGTGGCGTCGGGCCGTATCCTGAACAGAGCCTTCGCCCTCGGGAGCCCTCATCACCGTCCTCCGCACTACGCCCGCGTACGAGCCCGCCACCGTCTCCGACCTGGCGAGCGCCCTCCTCGACAACCTGACGCGGGTCGTACGCGGCAAGGAGGACGCTCTGCGCCTCACCGTGGTCGCGCTCCTCTCCGGCGGCCACCTGCTCGTGGAGGACGTTCCCGGCGTGGGCAAGACCCTGCTGGCGAAGGCACTCGCCCGCTCCGTCGGCGCGAGCTTCCGGCGGGTCCAGGCCACGCCCGACCTGCTGCCCGCCGATCTCACGGGCGTGCCGGTCTTCCACCCCGAGACCGCAGTCTGGGAGTTCCGGCCGGGACCGCTCTTTGCCAACGTCGTGCTCGTCGACGAGGTCAACCGCGCGACACCGCGCACGCAGTCGGCGTTGCTCGAGGCGATGGAGGAGCGGCAGGTCACCGTCGACGGCGAGACCCGCTCTCTGCCAGCGCCGTTCTTCCTCATCGCCACCCAGAACCCGTTCGAGCACGCAGGAACGTTCCCGCTTCCCGACGGCCAGCGCGACCGGTTCGCCGTGGTCGTGCGGCTCGGTCACCCGGCGCGGGCCGCGGAACGCGAGCTCCTTCTGGGCACGGGCGGTGTCGATGCTCTCGACGAGCTCGAGCCGGTCACCGACGCGGCGGGCTTGAGCACGGCTATCGCCGCGGTCCGTGACGTCCACTGCGAGCCGGCCGTTGCCGACTACGTCGTCGACGTGGCCGCCGCCACACGCGACCACCCAGAGGTGTCGTTCGGTGCCAGCCCGCGGGCGAGCCTCGCGTTGCTGCACGCGGCGAAGGCCCACGCTGCCGTCGCAGGCCGCGCGTTCGTGACGCCCGACGACGTGCAGGCGGTGGCCGCGCCCGTGCTGGCCCACCGTCTCGCGTTCGTCGGCGGCCCCGACATCGAAGCCGGCACCGCACTGGTCCTCTCCCTGGTGGACGCGCTGCCGGTCCCGCGCGGCTGAACATGCGGCGAGCCCGCCCGGGGAGGTGGGCCGGCGGACCGTCGCCCCCTATGCGGTGGCTCGCGGGAGCGGGGCCGGGTGGCCGATCGTGGTGCTGGCTGGGTTGCTGGCCGTGCTCGCGGTGGCAACGGTGTGGCCGGCGGCGGCGCTCGCCCGGCTCACCTTGTCGGCGGCCGCGCCGCGTGACGGCACGGCCGGCAGGCCGGTGGCGATCGAGCTCGAGGTGGGAGGCGGGCGCCAACCGCTGAAGATCCGGCTGGTGGACCCACCGGGGCCCTCGGTGTGGGCCGAGCCACCGGCCGCTGGACGGCTCACCGGCGTGCCTGCCCGGCGCGGCGTCGTGGGCACGCTCCGGCTGGAGGCGCGGTGCGCAGGACCGCTCGGGCTGGTGTGGTGGCGCCGGCCGTTCGCGATCTCCCTCGAGCGGCCTCTCGAAGTAGGCCCGGCGCCGATCGAGACCGCCCTGCCGGCGACGCTGCTCTCCGGCGGCACGGCCGGCGAGGGATCGGCGGGCGCGGCGCGGGGCACGGCAGCGTCCGCGAGTACGTGCCGGGCGACGCCGCCCGGCTCGTCCACTGGCCCGCGACGGCGCGACGCGGGACGTTGACGGTGAAGGAGCTCGAGGCACCCGCGGGCCCGGTGCTCGCCATCGTCGCGGACCTGCGAGGGGACGCCGATTCCTCGGAGGCGGCCGCGGGCCGGGCCGCCGGGCTCGCCCTCGTCGCCCTGCGCGCCGGGGTGGAGGTCATCCTCCTGACGGCCGAGGCGGGCGGCGCCCGCGTCGCCGCCGTGTCGGACGCCCTCGACGTGGGGCGCCGGCTCGCCCGCGCCGTGGCCGCGGCACCGCCGGAGGGCCCGCTCGACCCGGGGACGACGGTCGTGCGGGTGACGGTCACATGACCGTGCTCGAGCGGCTGCGGCAGATCAACGCGCCGCCCCCGCCGGAGGACTCGGTGACGTTCCGCCTCGCCGTGCTCGTCGCCGTGATGGCGTCGGTGGCCGGTCTCCTCGGGCAGGGCGTCGGGACGCCCCTGCTGACGCTGGCCTGCATTGGAGGCATCCCCGCCGGGTTCCTGTTGTCGCACCTCGCCCGCCGCCGCGACCGCTTTTGGCTGAAGGTGGCGCTGGCGGCGGCGAGCATCGCCGCGTTCGGCAGCTTCCTCGCGTCCATACGTGGCCTCCAGGTGGCAAGCGACGTGCAGGTGCCGCTGGCCCAGCTCTTCCTCTGGGTGCAGTTCCTGCACTCGCTCGACGTGCCCAGCCGCCGGGACCTGCTGTTCTCCTTGGGCGCCAGCATCATCGTCGTGGCCGTCGCGGGGGTGTTCTCGATCTCCTTCGCGTTCGCTCCCTACCTCGCGACGTGGGCCGCCGCGAGCGTGGTCGCGCTGGTGCTCGCGCATCGCAGCGAGCTCGGCGCCCTGCCGGCCCTTGGCCCGCCTGCCGGCGGCGCGCGCTCCGGCCGCTCGAGGGGAATCGCGCGCCCGCTGGCGGCGGTTGTCGTGGCGGTGACGGTGCTCGCGGGAGGGCTCCTGCTCGTCGTGCCCGCGTCGGCGCCGCGCCATCCCTGGAGCCTGCCGGCACGCCTGGCGCAGACGATCGCCGTGCCGCTCGCCGGCGCGCTGTCGAACCCTTCGCTCGGCGGCAACGACCCGTCGCGCCGGTCGACGCACGCCGGCTCCGGCGCCGCCCGTTCGCGGTTCGGCTACTTCGGGTTCTCGGACGTGATGGACACAGGGGCACGCGGGCGTCCGGACGGGACGCTCGTGATGCGCGTGCGCGCCAGCCGCCCCGACTTCTGGCGGGGCCAGACGTTCGACACGTGGGACGGCCGGCGCTGGACACTGACGGACACGCGGACTCGCACGGTGCGCGGCACCTCACCGCTGCTCCTGCCTCTCGGTGTCGGCGACGTTCGCGGTGAGTCGTCGGGATTCGTGCAGACCTTCTACATCCGCCGGCCGGGACCCAACCTGATCTTCGGCGCCGCCGTGCCCGCCGAGCTCTACTTCCCGGTGAACCGCGTCTACCAGTTGCACGACGGAACGCTGCGCGCCGCCACCGACATCGGCCACGGCGACGTGTACACCGTCGTGAGCAGGCGGCCCGACGTGACCGCGGGCACCCTTCGGGCCGCCGACTCCGCCGCCGGCCCTGGCCTCGACGAGCGATCCCTCCTCCGGTACACGCAGCTCCCGTCGAGTACCACCGCCCGCGTGCGGGCGCTGGCGGTGCGCGTCGCGGCGGGCGCGCCGACGACCTACGACAAGGTCGTCGCCCTCGAGAGCTGGATGGGCGCGCACACTCGCTACTCGCTCGACGTGCCGCCGCTGCCGCGCTCCGCCGACGCGGTCGACCGCTTCCTCTTCGTCGACCACGTCGGCTTCTGCGAGCAGATCGGGACGAGCCTGGTCGTCATGCTCCGTTCGCTCGGCGTGCCGGCGCGGCTCGCCGTCGGCTACGTCCCCGGGCGCCGCAACCCGTTCACCGGCTTGTACGAGGTGCGGGCCGACGATGCCCACGCGTGGGCCGAGGTGTGGTTCCCGGGCGTCGGCTGGCAGGGCTTCGACCCGACAGCGCGCGTCCCGCTGGCCGGTGAGGCCGCCGGCGGTGCGGCGGGAGCGGGGCTGCTGTCGTACTTCGGGGTCCACCTCCCGCGTGCGGCCGCCGACGCCCCGGGCATCCTGATCGGCGCGCTCGTGCTCGTGGTCGCGGCCGTCGCACTCGCGGGCGGGCCGGGCCGCGTTCGGGCGTGGCGGGCCCGGCGGGCGCGTTCGTGGGCCGACGTCCAGCTCGCCC
>VAXF01000035.1 GCA_005888395.1 Actinomycetota bacterium
CTCCGGCAGCGAGCCGCCGGAGTCACAGCGGACGCGCGTGGAGTCCACCCTCACGGCTCTGCATACGACCAGTCGGGCTGCTTGGCGCGCTGGCGCTCGTCGTAGACCACCTGCCCGTCGGCCCTGATGTCGACGACCTTGGGGGCGACCAGATCGCGCGGCGATGGACAGCTCGCGCCCTCGAGATGGGCGGCGAACTCCTCGGCGAAGGTGCGCAGGAGGCTGCCCACCACGAGCTGCTCCTCGACCGGCAGATAGCACCGGTTGCCGTCGGTCACGGTGCGAAGGCGGGCACCGACGACCTGCACGTCGGCGTCGGTGCCGGCGCCCGACTCGATGCGCTCGAGGTGGTCGGTGACCTCGCCTGCGCCGAGCTTGCAGGCCGGGCATTGGCCACACGACTCCACGTAGAGGAAGCGCGAGAACGCACGTGCCACC
>VAXF01000264.1 GCA_005888395.1 Actinomycetota bacterium
CCGCCGACGTCGTCAAGGACCCGGACGTCGAGATCGTCGTCGAGCTCATCGGTGGCCTCGAGCCGGCGCGCGAGCTGGTCCTCGACGCCCTGGCCGCCGGCAAGCCCGTCGTCACCGGCAACAAGGAGCTGCTGGCCACCGCCGGCGCCGAGCTGTTCGACGCGGCCGGGAAGGCCGGTGTCGACCTGCTGTTCGAGGCCGCGGTCGGCGGCGGCATCCCGCTCATCCGGCCGCTGCGCGAGTCGCTCGCGGGCGAGCGTGTCGAGCGGGTGATGGGCATCGTCAACGGCACGACCAACTACATCCTCACCCGCATGACCGAGGCGGGCGCGTCCTACCAGGAGGCGCTGGCCGAGGCGCAGCAACTCGGCTACGCCGAGGCCGACCCGACGGCCGACGTCGAAGGCCACGACGCCGCCGCCAAGGCCGCCATCCTCGCCGGCATCGCGTTCGGCGTGAAGGTCACCGACGCCGACGTGCACCGCGAGGGCGTGTCCGGCGTCACCGCCACCGATATCGCCTACGCCGGGCGCCTCGGCTACCTGGTCAAGCTCCTCGCCATCGCGGAGATGGTCGACGGCGAGGTCGCCGTGCGGGTTCATCCGGTGATGATCCCGAGGGAGCATCCGCTGGCGGCCGTGCGCGAGTCGTTCAACGCCGTGTTCGTCGAAGGCGCGGCGGTCGGCGAGCTGATGTTCTACGGCCGCGGCGCCGGCGGCCGGCCGTCCGCGAGCGCGGTGCTGGGCGACCTGATCGACGCCGCCGTCAACCTGCGCCGGGGAGCGCACGCGCCGATCGGCACACTTGCGAGCGCGCGCCTGCGCCCGATCGACGAGCTGTCGTCCCAGTTCTACCTGAGCATCGAGGTCGCAGACCGCCCCGGCGTGCTCGCCGCGGTCGCCGGCGTGTTCGGCGAGCACGACGTGTCGATCCGGTCGATGGAGCAGGTGGGCCTCGGCGACGAGGCCGAGCTCGTCTTCATCACCCACACCGCGGCCGAGCGCGCCATGCAGGCCACCATCGCCGGGCTCGACGCTCTCGAGGTCGTCGACCGCGTCGGGAGCCTCATCCGGGTCGTCGGGCCCGAGTAGGAGCAAGTTCGATGAGCTGGCCCGGGGTGATCGAGCAGTACCGGTCCTACCTGCCGGTCACCGACGAGACCCCCGTCGTCACCCTGCTCGAGGGCAACACGCCGCTGCTGCCCGCGCCCCGGCTGTCGGAGCGCACGGGCGCGGAGGTGTGGCTCAAGGTCGAGGGCGCCAACCCCACGGGCTCGTTCAAGGACCGGGGCATGACGATGGCGATCTCGAAGGCGGTCGAGGAGGGCGCCAAAGCAGTGGTGTGCGGGTCGACGGGCAACACCTCCGCGTCGGCGGCCGCCTACGCGTCACGTGCCGGACTCACGTGCGTGGTGCTGATCCCCGAGGGCTACATCGCGCTCGGCAAGCTCGCGCAGGCGCTGATCCACGGCGCGCGCGTCCTCCAGGTCAAGGCCAACTTCGACGTGTGCCTCCAGATCGTGCGCGACCTCGGCGAGCACGCGCCGATCACGGTCGTCAACTCCGTCAACCCGTTCCGAATCGAGGGTCAGAAGACCGCCGCGTTCGAGATCGTCGACACGCTCGGCGACGCGCCCGACTTCCACTGCATCCCCGTCGGCAACGCGGGCAACATCACGGCCTACTGGAAGGGCTACCGCGAGTACCAGGACGCGGGACTGGTCAGGAAGCTGCCGAAGATGCTCGGCTTTCAGGCCGCCGGCGCGGCGCCGATCGTCGAGGGTCACCCGATCGAGAACCCCGAGACGATCGCCACCGCCATTCGCATCGGAAACCCGGCGTCGTGGTACGGCGCGACGGCCGCCGCCATCGAGTCGGGTGGCGGCATCCACGCCGTCACCGACCACCAGATCCTCGAGGCCTACCGCTTCCTCGCCGCCGACGAGTCGGTCTTCTGCGAGCCGGCGTCGGCGGCGTCGGTCGCGGGGCTGCTCGATCTGGGCGTGCCCGAGGGCTCCCGGGTGGTGTGCGTGGTGACCGGCCACGGCCTGAAGGACCCCGACCGTGCCATCGCCGAGATCGCGGTGCCGGCGTCGATCGACGCCGACTACGGCGCCATCCGCGCCGAACTCGGGTTGTGACACGGGCGGCCGCGAGGGTGGGCGGATGATGAAGTACGTCGTGTGCGTGCCCGACGGCGCGTCGGACGAGCCCGTCGCCGAGCTCGGCGGGCGGACACCGCTCGAGGCGGCGTCCATGCCGAACCTCGCCCGGCTGGCGGCGCGGGGCGAGGTGGGGCGGGCGGCGACCATCCCCGCCGGGATGCCGCCCGGGAGCGACGTCGGCAACATGTCGATCCTCGGCTACGACCCCGCCCGCTTCCACACCGGGCGGGCGCCGATCGAGGCCGCGGCCCTCGGGATCGCCCTCCGGCCCGACCAGGTCGCCTACCGCTGCAACCTGTCGCGCGTCGACGACGGCGTGATGGTCGACTTCGCCGGCGGCCACCCCACGTCGGAGCAG
>VAXF01000271.1:0-1158 GCA_005888395.1 Actinomycetota bacterium
CGTCGTGCAGTTCGGGTGGGAGAAGGCGCTCACCGGTCCCGGCCCCGAGCTCGGCTGGTGGGAGGACCGGGCGGTCGAGGGGCTGGCGCGGCTCTGAGCGACTACCGCTGGACGGAGACGCTGAACCGCGTCGGTAGCTTGCATGAAGCGACCGATCCGAGGAGGACGCTTCGCCGATGAATAGGTCCAGTTGACCGCGCCTGCCGATCAGGGCCGGAGCGCCTCCCCACCCATCGACCCCGACGATCCCGCTGCCTTTCCGACGCTCGACGACACCCAGCTATCGGTGCTCGACGCGCTCGGAACGCGGCGATCGGTTGACGTCGGCGAGTACCTCTATCGCGAGGGCGACGCCACGTACGACTTCTTCGTGGTCCTCTCCGGCGCGGTCGAGATCGTGATCCGGGCCGACGGCGAGGAGCGGATCATCACGCGTCACGGCGCCGGCCGCTTCCTCGGCGAGCTCAACATGCTCAGCGGCCTGCGGGTGTTCGTGTCGGCCCGGGTCGTCGAGCCGGGCGAGGTGATCGTGGTGCCGGTGGCCGACCTGCGACGCGTGCTCGCGACACAGCCCGGCCTGGGCGACACCATCCTCGCTGCCTTCATGGCCCGCCGGGCTGCGCTCCTCACCGGCGCCTCATCGGCCATCCGGGTGGTCGGCTCCCGGTTCTCACCCGAGTCACAGCAGCTGCGGGAGTTCCTCGCCCGCATCCGGATCCCGCACGAATGGTTGGACCCCGACCACGACGCCGCCGTGGACCGCCTCCTGCGCGAGGTCGGTGTCCCCCCCGCCGAGCTCCCCGTTGTGATCGTGTTGGGATCGGTGTTGCGTCGGCCGACGCCGGGCGCGCTGGCCGAGTACCTCGGCTTGACCGTCGGCAACCTGCCCGAGCGTTGCTTCGACCTCGTCATCGTCGGCGGCGGCCCGGCCGGACTGGCCGCCGCCGTCTACGGCGCCTCCGAGGGGCTCCGAACCCTGGGCGTCGACAGCGTCGCACCCGGCGGTCAGGCCGGCACCAGCTCGCGGATCGAGAACTACCTCGGGTTCCCCACCGGGATCTCGGGCGGCGACCTGACTCAACGAGCCCTTGTGCAGGCGGAGAAGTTCGGCGCTCACCTCAGCGCCCCGTGCGCCGCCACGTCTTTGCGGGAGGAAGC
>VAXF01000271.1:1219-4181 GCA_005888395.1 Actinomycetota bacterium
CTCGCCGACTTCGAGCGCACGAGCGTGTACTACGCGGCCACCACCATGGAAGCCCGCGAGTGCGCCGAGTCTCCCGTCGTGGTCGTGGGCGGCGGCAACTCGGCCGGCCAGGCCGCGGTGTTCCTCGCCGAGTCGGGCAGCCCGGTCACGGTCATCATCCGCGGGCCCGACCTGAACGCCAACATGTCCCGCTACCTCGTCGACCGGATCGAAGCCCACGAGCGGATCGACGTGCGAGCCAACACGAGGATCACCGGTCTCGACGGCGACGAGACGCTCGCGTCGGTCCGTGTCACCGGCGCCGATGGCGATGCGACCGTGTCGTGCGCCGCCCTGTCCTCGTTCATCGGCGCCGAGCCGGCTTCGGAGTGGCTGTCGGGGTGCGCGGCCCTCGACGAGCGCGGTTTCGTGCTCACCGACCTGTCGCTTGGCGAGGAGCACCTCGACGGTCGATGGGAGCCGCTGGGACGACGACCGCTCCCGTTCGAGACAAGCCATCCGGGGCTCTTCGCCGTCGGCGACGTCCGGGCCGGCTCGACCAAGCGAGTGGCTGCCGCCGTCGGCGAAGGCTCAGCCGCCGTGCGATCAGTCCACGAGTACCTCGTGCACCGATGACCGGAACTGCTGGTGGAGACGAAGGGACTCGAACCCACGACCCCCTGCTTGCAAAGCAGGTGCTCTAGCCAGCTGAGCTACGTCCCCGCGGGGACGCAATCGTACGCCCACTAACCGGTGACCACGCCCCCGGCGGTGCCCTCGAACACGGCCGCTCGCACGCCCCGACGCGCCAGCTCGGCGAGGAACGGCACCGGCTCCACCAGCTCGGCGAGCCCGGCCACGCCGGTGCGCGCCAACCGGCCCTCGACGACCCACACCGCCGTTACTGCAGCCACCACTCCCGCGGCTACCGACGGGCGGTCGATCGCCCCCAGCACCCGCACGGCCCGCGCCGGGCCCTGGCCGCCGCGCACCTCCACCCGCAGGCCGCCCGGGCCGCCCTCCTCGGGCGCGCGTCCGAGCATCGGCAGCCACGACAACATTCGTTCCCCACGCGACGCCGCGAGTCGCGCCGACACCCGCTGCACGCCGTCGAACGCCGGCGCCAGCAGCAGCGGCTCGGCCAGACCGCCGCGGTAGCAGTCGACGGCACCGATCGGGTCGGGGAACCAGCACAGCTCGCGTCCCGACCCGCCCCGCCGCCGCACCCACGCGCGGTCGCGCCATTCGACGGCACCCGCGCTCAGGGCTCGGTGGTGCTGGCGCGCGCACGCGGGCCCGCCGGTGCCGGAACGACACACGTGCACCTCGTCGACCCGGTCGAAGTCGGCGGCAGCGTGTCGCGCCAGCACGCACGCCAGCCCGGGCGAGAACCCCGCGCCCGCGACGACATACCGCCCGCGCTCCCGTGCCTCGGGGTCGAGCGCGAGCAGCTCGCTGACCTCAGTCAGCGTGTCGGCCACTGATACGACGTCGGCGCCGCGCTCGAGCGCCCGTTCCGCCAGCGCGCGGTGGCCGGTGCCGACCGCGAGCACCGCTACCGACGCGCCCGTCACCGCGTCGTCGACATCACCGACGAGTCGGGCCGGCTTCCCGAGCGCCGATACCACCGCCTCGGCACGCGCGCCGTCAGCATCGACGACGACAAGGTCCTCGGCCGCGTCGTGCAGCTGGCGGGCGGCGCGGGCACCGACCGCGCCGGCACCGATGACGGCGACGCGCACGTGCTAGCGGAGGTCGGGGCCGGAGAGCTCGCGCCAGCCGCCGCCCTGCGGCGGTACGCCGCCGGAGCCGCGCAGACGCAGCACACCGGCGATGGCGGCGGCGATGCCGAGGGCAAGAAGGGCACGTCGGAGGGCTCTCATGGGTGGGGCTAGCTGGAATCGAACCAGCGACCTCATCCTTATCAGGGATGCGCTCTAACCGGCTGAGCTATAGCCCCGGACGGGCAGCCGAAGCTACACGACGGTCCGGGTGCTCTGGTCTTCCTCGACGGACACGATCTCGACGCCGCCGATCACGTCGCTGATCAGGTTGTAGAGCACCGCCAGAAGCACGTTGGCGCCCGTCCCCAGCACGACCAGGATGGTCCCGGCGATCGCGGTCGCCCGCAGGATCTGGAAGGGCAGGAAGCGGAAGTTGTCGAGCAGGAAGAGCTCGCCGATGAACTTCTCGGCGTTGTGCACGACGCCGACGATGCTGGCGACGATCCAGAGCGCCGCTCCCGCGACGATGAGGATCACGAGGAGACAGGCGTAGAAGACGATCGAGAACCGGAGCACTGACCACGGCTCGATCCTGCGAATGACGCGGCGGACCCTCCGCCTGCTGAGCGACACCACGGGCTCCTCACGACGCCGGCCGGTCGGAATCGAGACTACCGATGCCCACACACCTCGAAGTGGACCGGGTCGGTGTCGGGATACGGGTGGCACAGCCCGACCTCGGGCGCGATCGTCACCAACGTCGGCACGAAGCTCAGCGGCACGTCGACCGCGAGGCCGAGCTCGTGCATCGAGGTACCCGGCGGCGCCACCGGATAGGGGTTCGACGCGCGCCGCGCCCACAGCGACGCCTGCTCCCCCGGCGAGCGGTAGCCCGACGAGATCGGCACGGGCCGGCCGAGGAGCTGCTCGGCCCGCGCCAGCGCGGCCAGCATCGCCGGCGCCAGCCCGTCGCTGCGACGCGCCGCCAGCGCCCCGGGCGCCGACGAGGACCACCGCCGGCCCGACTCCCGTCGAGCCCGTGCCGAGGCCCGGGCCCGTCCGAGGACCACCGCCACCTGCGTGTCGTTGCCCTCCTCGGCGTAGGCCACCAACCGGGCGCCGTTGGCCGACGCCATGGCCCGAGCCGCCTGTTCGCCGTCGGCGGCACCCGCCAGAGCCGCAGCGTCGGCCGCCGTGCGGGCCTGCGCCCGTGCCACCGCCGCCCCGCCGATCTTGCCCAGCCCCAAGGCGGCCGCCCC
>VAXF01000268.1 GCA_005888395.1 Actinomycetota bacterium
TGGTGAACGAGGGTGCCGCCGCCGTGCCGTTCGACGTCTGGGCCTGGTAGGCGTACCAGTTGGCGGTGGCGTCGTCGGGGTTGTGGGTCGTGCTCGACCCGACGTAGACGAGGTCGACCTGGCCCGGCCCGCGGGCGACGATCCAGGGCAGCACGGCGCTGTTCACGCCCTTGGCGTTCACGCTCACCGGCGTGCTCCAGTGTTGGCCTCCGTCGCCGGAGTGCGTCAGCTTCAGGGTGATCGGCCCGGCGGGGTTGCCGTTGGCGTCGTCGGCCTGCTCCGACCACGCCGCGTACACGGTGCCGGCGCTGTCGACGGCGAGCACCGGGAAGATGTTGGCGAAGCTCTTCTTGCCCGAGGCCGCCGGGGGCGTCACCCGGTACGCGTTCCAGCTCCGGCCGTCGTGGGAGACGCCCATGTAGAGGTTGTCGATCTGGCCGACGAAGCCGGATAACAGGTTCTCGGCGGTCGTGCTCGTGCCGAAGATCTCGTAGAGCGTGCCCTTCTTGTCGAGCGCCTGAGGGCCGATGATCGTGTTGCCCGCGGCCGTGCCGAAGATCGACGAATCGTTCTGGGGCACGATCGGGGAGCACGCCGCGTCGAACTGGCCGCCGGACGCACCGACGCACTCCCAGATCTCCTGCGCGCCGAAGTCGTGGTAGCTGAGGTACAGCGTGGTGGCGCCGGTGCCCTTGGTCGGGTCGGGCAGCCAGGGCGCGAGCCACTCGCGGTCGGCGCTGGTGTTGCCCCCCGGCGGCAGCTGTGAGAAGTGGGCGCCGTCGTCGGTGGACTTGAGCAGGTTGACGTTGGTCGCGGCGAGGTCGGCCACGTAGACGCCGTGGGCGCCGTCGACGGCGACGTGCGAGTCGCCGCCGCCGTTGGGCAACGAGATGTTCTGGTACGCGAAGTGGGTGCCGTCGGTCGAGCGCCAGTAGTCGACACCGCCGCTGCCGTTGCCGGTCGCGATCGGGTTGAAGGCCGACGGGACGCCGACGGGCGCGGTGACGTGCACGATGTTGGCGTCGCGCCGGTCGACGACGACCGTCGGCTCGCCGTCGCCGCTGCCCGGCATCAGCACCGGCGAGAACGCGTCGGCGGCGATCGCCGGCACCGGGCCGTAGATGATGGTGGCGGTGTAGGGCGCCGACGACAGCAGGCCGGTGGTGCCGGAGTCGACGTAGACCTCGTACTTGCTCGCGTGAAGCTGCGCGAGCCCGACGCGCTGTATCGCGCCGGGTGCACCCGCCGCGGAGGAGCGCAGGTAGGTGCCGTCCTCCTTGTCGAGCTCGAGGTAGAGGTTGGCCGACTTGTCCGCCGGTGTGGCCCGTACGTCGAGCAGCGGCTTGGCGTTGCCGGGCGCGCCCACGACGCACACGGTGAAGCTGTCGGTGGTGGTGCGGTGGGCGGTGACCGGGTGGCCGTAGCTCACCGTCATGTCGCAGGCGGCCGCCTGCGAGCTCGCCGGCAGCGCCACCAGCACGCCCGCCAGCAGGAGCGTTCCGCCCAGTGTGGCGACGGAACGTCGAATCGTCACGAACGGGTTATGCCCAAACCGGCCGGCTTCATTCTGTAGAACTGCAGTCTGTAGAACTGCGACGTGGCCACCGTGCTCTCGTTGGGCGACCCACCGGGGGAGGAGGCGCTCGAGGCCGCGACCCGGGCCCTGGCCGCGGGGCTGGTCGTGGTCCTGCCCACCGACACCGTCTACGGCGTGGCCGTCGACCCCACCGTGGAAGGGGCCACCGAGCGGCTCTTCGCCGCCAAGGACCGGCCGCGGGCGGTCGCGGTGGCGGTGCTCGTGGCCGACGCGGCGCAGGCCGAGTCGGTCGCGGGGCCGATGCCCGATGCCGCTCGCCGGCTCGTCGCGCGCTTCTGGCCGGGCGCGCTCACCGTCGTGCTCTCGCGGCGGCCCGGCTTCGACGTCGACCTGGGGGGCGACCCGGCGACGGTCGGCGTCCGGTGCCCGGCGCACGACGCGGTGCGCGACCTGTGCCGGCGCGTCGGGCCACTGGCGGTGACGAGCGCCAACCGACACGGCGAGCCGACGCCGGCGGCGGCGCACGAGGTCGCCGCGGTGGTGGGCGATCGTGTCGCGCTCGTGCTCGACGGTGGCGAGTGCGCAGGCGCGCCCTCGACGGTCGTCGACTGCACCGGCGCGCAGCCCGTCGTGCTACGAGAGGGCGCGATCGGCCGGCGCGAGCTCGACGCGTAGCTACCCGGGCGAG
>VAXF01000265.1 GCA_005888395.1 Actinomycetota bacterium
GGGCCACACGACAGCCATGGGTTGAGGACGACGCGCTGCCCGACCTCGACGCCGCGCGCGTCGGGGCCGAGCTCCACCACGTCAGCCACGACCTCGTGCCCGAGCACCTGCGGGAACGAGATCAACGCCGTCATGCAGTTGTCGATGTCCTCCGGGGCCGCGTCCATGAACACCTGCTTGGTGTCGGACCCGCAGATGCCGGTGAGGCGGGGCCGCAGCACGACCCAGTCGGGCCCGATCGGCTTGGGGTCCTCGACCTCGATCAGGTCCATGGGCGTCGACGCCAGCCCAGCGAGGAGCGGGTTGTCATCGCCCTCTCGAGCAGGCGGCGCCTGGGGCACCGTCTCGACGCCGAAGACGAGCGCTTTCATCGCTTGGGGAGCATCGAGGCCATGCCGGCCATGAAGCCGTCGATGTCGGCCTGCTTCATGTCGATGACCGCCTTCATGTCGGGCAGGTAGTGCTCGAACGCGTTGGTCTCGAGCGACGCGATGATCCCGGCCGCGACCTCCTCGGGCGGCACCTTGTCGCCGTGGTAGAGCGGGTCGTCGTTGTCGGGGAGATCCCAGATCTCGGTGTCGATCGGGCCCGGTTCGATCAGGCGGACCTTCACCGGGCTGTCCCAGAGGTCGACGGCCATGGCCTCGCTCCAGCCGCAGAGGGCGAACTTGCTCGCGGAGTACGCCGCCTCGTGCAGGTTGCCCAGCCGGCCGGCGACGCTGGAGACGTTCACGATCCAGCCCGACCCGCGCTCGAGCATCTTCGGCAGCAGGGCGAGCGTCATGCGGGCCGGCGAGAAGAAGTTCACCCGCATGGTGTGCTCGATCTCGTCGTACGTGAGCGCCGTGACCTCGCGGCGTTTCGGGATGCCCGCGTTGTTCACCAGGGCGTCGAGGTGCCCGAAGGCGTCCCAGGCCTCGAGGGCCACGCGCTCGGCGAGCTCGACGTCGCCCAGGTCGGCCGGCCACATGCGCGACTCCGGCGCGTGCTTCCGGCAGTCGTGCAGCACCTCCTCGAGCCGGTCGGCGCGGCGGGCGACGATGCCGACGGTCGCGCCCTGCTCGGCCAGCATCCGAGCCAGCGCGGCACCGATGCCCGACGACGCACCCGTCACCAGGAATGTGTGGCCGCCCGGCTTCATCCTGCTGTCTCTGCCTCGGCGGCGGCGACCGCCCTCTCGACCGCGGCGAGGAGGTCGTCGGTGGTGACGCCCATGAGCGCGTCGGGCTGGTGGATGTCGGGGCCGTCGAACACGCCGGCGATGCGCTGCCGGAGCGCGGTCGCGTTCCCCGCGGGCGCGCCGACGAGGGAGGCAGCCACGCGCTTCATCGTGTCGGGCGGTCCGACGTGCATGTCGCCGGCCATCATCGCCGCCGCCACCGTGCGACCGCGGTCGAGCGCGACACCCGCCTGGCACAGCTTGCGGCCCTTGTGCGCACCCAAGCCGACGCGCGTTCCGGGAGGGGCCTCGGCGCGGAAGCGCCCAAGACGCTCGTGGTCATGATCGGCTGGCCGGTCTCGGCCACGCGCATGCCCAGCAGCGGGCTGCGTGCGTTCACGTCGAAGGGGCCCTCGGGGCCGCAGTCGATGTACCGCCACAGTTCAGCCACCGCTTGCGGAAGCTACCATCGCCGTCCTCGTGACTGACACTGCCGTCACACCGCAGCCGGGCTTCTGGAACTGGGCGCGCACCGATCCCGACCGCGTCGCCGTCGTCGAGCACGACGGGCAGGAGACGACGTTCGGCGAGCTGGCGGCGGCCGTCAACCGTGTCTCGCACGGGCTGCGGGCTTTGGGGCTGAAGAAGGGCGACGGCGTCGCCGTTGTGTTGCCCAACGAGCGCACCTTCCTCGACGTCTACCTCGCCGCAATGCAGTCGGGCCTCTACTTCACCGCGGTCAACTACCACCTCACCGGACCGGAGATCGCCTACATCGTGGGCGACTGCGAGGCGTCGGTGTTCGTCGGCCACGCCCGCTTCGGCGAGGCGTGCCGGGCGGCCGCCGACGAGCTCGACTTCCCGTCCGAGCGCCGTTTCGCCGTCGGCGACGTCGCCGGCTTCCGGCCGTTCGACGACCTCGTGGCCGGGCAGCCCGACGCGTATCCCGACGAGCGCCCGGCGGGGATGGTGATGCTCTACACGTCGGGCACCACGGGCCGGCCCAAGGGGGTGCGGCGGCCGCTGACCGAGGCCGACGCGGACGCCACCGCCGCGGCGGGCGCACTGTCGGCCCGACTGTTCGAGGTCGCGCCGGGGCCGGGGGTGCACCTGTGCGCCGGCCCGCTGTACCACGCGGCGCCGTCGAACTTCGCCGTCAATGCCATGCACCTCGGCCAGACCGCGGTGGTCATGGACAAATGGACGGCCGAGGGCACGCTCGAGCGCATCGAGCGCTACCGCGTGACCACGTCGCACATGGTGCCGACGATGTTCCACCGCCTGCTGGCACTGCCACAGGAAATGCGCGACCGCGCCGACGTCTCGTCGCTGCAGACGATCATCCACGCCGCCGCGCCGTGCCCGGTCGACGTGAAGCAGCGGATGTTCGACTGGTGGGGCCCGATCATCTGGGAGTACTACGCCGCCACCGAAGGCGGCGGCACGTTCGTGCGCCCGAAGGAGTGG
>VAXF01000266.1 GCA_005888395.1 Actinomycetota bacterium
AGAACCAGACCGCGGTCACCGCCCCCGCAGTTGGCGCGCCGGCGACGGTGCCGCCGGTGGCCGGCCAGCCCGCCGTTCTGGCGCCGTTGCCCATACCGGCCGGCAAGCAGGCGCTCGCCATCCAGACGAGCTACATCCAGGGCGGCGCGGGCTACGCGAAGCAGGGCGACATCGTCGACGTCTACGGCGTGATCAAGGGCCAGCCCATCAACCTCAACCTGAAGCTGCCGTTTGCCAAGCTCATCGTGCAAAACGTCCAGGTGCTCGCGGTCACCGGCGCGTCGCCTGCGACCGCACCTACCAGCCCCGTCTACCTGCTGGCGGTCGACGCGAACCAGGCCGAGCAGGTCATCTTCCTCTCGACGTTCGAGTCGATCTACCTCTCGATCGTGCCGAAGAACCAGCCGGCGGTCCCGACACCGGGTCGGGCGTACCAGGACCTGCTCTAAGACCGGAGGGTCCTTGCGGAACCCGAAGATCCTCGTCCTCGATCGGAGCGAGACCCTGGCAGACCAGGTCCGGGGTCTCGTCGACGACCTGCGGCCACGCCCGGAGGTGCACGTGTGCACGCGCGTCGGCGCGGTCGGCGACGTGATGGAGACCGATGGCCCATTCGACGTGCTCGTCGCCGGGCCCGCCCTGGGCACCCGCTCCGGCCTGGCCCGGCTCGAGGTGATCCACGACGACCAGCCGGCGATGAGCGTGCTGCTCGCATTCTCGCGCCGGCCCGACGCCAGCCTGCGCGACATCGTGCGCAC
>VAXF01000094.1 GCA_005888395.1 Actinomycetota bacterium
CGCGCATGATCGTGCTCTCGTTGAACACGGTCGCTAACACACCGGTGCCCGTCGGGTAGCCGCACGAGTCGGCGGTGATGACTGCCGCCGCGCTCGCCGGTTGCACTTGCAACGCGGCCGGCGCGAGGAACGCGCCCACCGCCGCTGCCGCGACACCGATGCGTGCCGCGCTTCGCAAGATCGATCGGCGGCCGTTGTCCACGGAACCACGAGTGCGTGTGCCCACCATTTGAACCCCCCGGTCTGGAACCCTCGCCTGTGTGGTTCGATGCCCACTCGGCCGGTTCCTGCCGACTGACCGGAATCCACCTTTCCCGTAGGTGGACCAGCAGGTAAAGGGCCGTTCCGGGCCTCAGTGCGAGAGCACGAGGAACTGCAGGAGCGAGGCAGTGAAGATCGCCAGCAGGAGCAGGGCAAGCACGATGGTGGTCCCGCGTCTCATGTCGCCTCCTCCAGCGTCACCGCGTCGCCGGCATGGAGGCGCAACGTCTCCGCCGCGGAGCCGCGGGCGAGCGCCAACGAGAGGAGGCCGTAGGAGTCGACCAACAGCGCGACGTCACCCGGGCCGGCGTCGTCGTAGGTCGTGACGCGGATCGCGGTGCGCACCTCTTCGCGATAACGCACTGCCACCCGCTCTCCGAGGGTCGAGATGTCCTCCGGCCCGGCGTTGAGCTGCACGTTCCCGAAGCGGTCGACCCAGAGCACCTGTGCGATCAACTTCCCGTTCTCGACGCGCGTCAGCGGGAGGATGCCTGGCTGGAGCGACAGCGAATCGATGCTCTCGCCCAGGTCGTCGAGGTCGACACCGGCGCAGAGATGCGCGGCGGCAGGCGCGAACACGTCGCGCCCCGCGAACGTCGGACCGGGAGCCGGCAGGTGATACGTCTCGTTGGTGAGCGACACCGCGCGCGTTGCGCCGCCCGCCATCGCGACCGCCGGCGCGAGGAGCCCGTTGTCGGGCCCGACAAACGTGGTCGGACCGCCCGTGTCTTCGACCTCGACCGCGACGGCACGGCGAGTCGTGCCGACACCGGGGTCGACGACAGCCAACACCACGCCCGACGGCAGGTACTGGACGCTGCGCGCGAGCAACAACGCGCCCGCACCCACGTCATGCGGCTCGATCTCGTGACAGAGATCGATGACGGCGACGTGCGGTGCGATCGTGCGAATGACGCCTCTCACGACGCCGACGAACTCGTCCGCGAGCCCGTAGTCGCTGAGAAACGAGACGGTGTCGCGACGCGGCGGCATGCGCCGCGGGACCCTACCGGTGACTAGACCGCTTGGGTGTAGCTGCTGGCGAGATAACGGTCGACATCGTCCTCCGCCACGCGATACGACCTGCCGACGCGCACGGCCGCCAGCTCACCCGCCTTGATGAGCCGGTAGACGGTCATCGTCGACACTCGCAGCAGGCCCGCTACCTCCGCGACCGTGAGGAAGCGAGCCCGTGCCGAGGACTGCGCCATGGAAGCTCCCCTCTCCGCAGATGCGAATGTACGCCAGTGGGGCTGGTGAGGGAAGGGGGACCCGCCGGTGGGCGGATCGGCCCGAACCTCACGTATCGTGGTCTTTAGGCTCTCAATTCGAACGCTCAGCGTGTCGATGCGTAGTCCATGCGACGCATCCGGTCGATGGTCATCGTGGCCCTCGTGGCGATGCTCGCCGCTCTCCTCGGGATCGGCCCGGCCCACGCCGACACCGCCGGCGACGAGTGGACGTTTGTGGACCTGCTGAACCAGGCACGCGTGCAGGCCGGGCTGGCACCCCTCGGCGTCGTCAGCTCGGTGCGCGACGTCGCCCGCGGGTGGTCGGGACAGATGGCGGGCTCGAACACGCTGGCCCACAACCCCAATCTCCAGGCCCAGCTTCAGGCAATCGCCCCCGACTGGCAGCGCATCGGCGAGAACGTGGGCGACGGCCCCGACGCCCGCACCATCCACCAAGCGTTCATGAACTCGGCCGGTCACCGGGCCAACATCCTGGGCGACTACAACTACGTCGGCATCGGCGTCGTCCAGTCGGGCGGCACGACCTGGGTCACCGAGGACTTCCTGAAGGCATCCGAGCAACCCACCGTCACCCGCGTTCCCGTGACCCGGCTCGGAGCCGGCGCGACGGTCTCCACGTCGGTCGCCGTCAGCCAGCGCTACCCGAGCGGTCAGTCCGACGCTGTCGTGGTCGCCAGGAACGATCTCTTCCCGGACGCGCTCGCCGGTGGCGTGTTGGCAGCGGTCAACCACGGGCCCGTTCTGCTCACGTCACCCAGCGCCGCGAGCCCCGGCGTGGTCCAAGAGGCGGCGCGCGTCCTCAAGCCCGGCGCCGCCGTCTACCTGCTGGGTGGGCCCAATGCCCTCGCGCCGGCTGTGGAAGCCGCCTTCGCCGGCGCCGGCCTCCGCACGCAGCGGCTGTTCGGCGCCGACCGGTACTCGACGGCGGTCGTCGTGGCCGGCGTCGTCAACCCCACGCCGAGCCAGGTGTTCCTCGTGTCCGGCGTGAACTTCCCCGACGCGATGGTGGCCGCGCCGGCCGCCTTCCTCGGTCGGGCGCCGATCGTGCTCACCGGCCCCACGAGCCTCGCCGCCCCGACCGCCGCCTACCTCGCCACCGTGTCCGGCGCCCGCAAGACCGTGATCGGGGGCACTGCCGTGGTCAGCGACGCTGTCGCCGGCGCGGCCGGTGTGACCGAGCGGGTTGCCGGCGGCGATCGCTACGAGACCGCAGTGAAGGTGGCACAGCGGTGGTTCAACGGTCCGAGCCAACTCTCGGTGGCGACGGGGCTCGGGTTCCAGGACGCACTGTCGGGGTCGCCGCTCTCCGCGCAGACGGGTACTCCGTTGCTCCTCAGCTCCGCGGTACCGACGCCCGCCACGTTCAATTACGCACACGCTCAGGTGCTCGTGAGCGGGATCGTCTACGGGACCTCGGGCGCCCTGCCGCAGAGCACGGCCAGCGGCCTCTTCGGCTAGGAGCCGAGCTCGCGGGAGCGGGTGGTGGCGGCGAGGACGGCTTCCAGGATCGCCGCTCGCACGCCCGCGACCTCGAGGGCGCGTAGGCCGGCGGCGGTGGTGCCGCCAGGTGAGGTCACCGCCGCCCGCAGGGCCTCCGGGGTGTCGCCCGACTCCGCCAGCAGCCGGCCCGAGCCCAGAAGCGTCTGGGTGACGAGCGTGCGGCTCACGTCGCGCGGCAGCCCGGCGAGCACGCCGGCGTCGATGAGCGCCTCCGCCACAAGAAAGAGGTAGCCCGGCCCGGAACCCGACAAGCCCGTGACCGCGTCGAGCAAGCTCTCACCGACCCGCACGACGACGCCCACCGAGCCGAGGATGTCCTCGGCCCACGCGAGCTCCTCGTCGCCGGCGTGTTTGCCTGCGGCGATGGCGGCCGCGCCCGCGCCCACCAGCGCGGGCGTGTTCGGCATGGCGCGCACGACGGGGACGCCCGCGCCGAGCCAGTCCTCGAGCTTGGCGAGGGGCACACCGGCGGCGATCGAGAGCGCCCGCTTCACACCGGCGACCGCGGCCGCACGGCACGCGGCCTCGACGTCGCCGGGCTTCACCGCGATGAGCACGCCGTCGGCCGCGACCGGCTGGTCGAGGACGGCGAGACCGTCGTAGCGGTTGGCCAACTCCTTGCGGCGCGGCTCCACCGGCTCGACTACCGCGAGGTCGCCGGCGTCCCATCCCGAGCCGAGCAGGCCGCCGACGAGGGCCTCGCCCATGCGCCCTCCGCCGAGCACTTCGAGCCGTACCGTCACGCGCGCGACGGTACCGGGCTAAGGCAGGAACCTCATGGGGTTCTCGGGGGTCCCGTCGACGCGACACTCGAAGTGAAGGTGCGGGCCCGTGGAGTGGCCCGTGGACCCCACGTAGCCGATCACCTCGCCCTGCGACACCGACTGGCCCTCGCTCGCGCCGAGCCGGCTCTGGTGCGCGTACAGCGTGCTGAACCCACCGCCGTGGGAGATGACGATCACATTGCCGTAGCCCGACATCTGGCCGGCGAAGATGACCTCGCCCGCCTTGGCCGCGTGGATCGGCGTGCCGTAGCCGGCGCCGATGTCGATGCCCTGGTGCATGCGGCCCCAACGCATGCCGAACGGCGACGTGACCGGGCCGTTGACGGGCCACATGAGGCCGGCGGCCGAGACGCCCCCGACCGCGACCCCACTGTGGCTGCGGATGAACACCGCGAGCGTGGCCTCGGTCTTGGCCATCGCGTCGGCCTCGGCGAGGTAGTCACGGATGCGGCCGTTGAGTGCCGAGCGCACGCGGGCGTCGTCGGCGCGCGCCGCCTTCAGCGCCACCAGCCGCGCGACGGCGAGCCGGCGTCTCAGCGCGGCCCGCTGTTGCGCGGCACCCAGCAGCTCGCGCTGGATGACGAGATCCTCCTGCGCCGCGCGCAGCTGGTCGACGACACTCCGGTCGTTGTTGAGGACGTGCTCGATCAACGACTCCTTGCGGGCCGCCTCGGTCACGTCGCTCGACGACAGGATCGCGGACAGCTCTCCCCGATCGGGGTCGACGTACGCGGCCACCGCGCGTTCGACGACAACCGCGCGCCGGTGGGCAAGATCGCTCTCGGTCGCCGCCAGCCGGGTCCGCGCGCTCGCGAAGGCCACGTCGGCGGCGGCGGCGGCCTGCCGGGACGCATCGGCCGCCGCCTGCTGCGAGACGATGTTGTGGTCGAGCGTGCGCACGGCGTCCTCGAGTGACCGGTCCGACGCTCGCAGGGCGTCGATCCTGGCCGCCAGTTGGGCGCGCCGCGCACGGGCCTCCGCCTGACGCCGGCGAGCGACCGAAACCGATGTCGCGCCCGCCGGAGCCGCCAGTGTCACCACCAGCATCCCGACCAGCGCGAGGAGTGCGGGCCGTTTCGTCCTCATGAGCAACGGGGATCGGGGCACCGCCGCTGGCCCCTATTGCCCGGGTGAGGCTAAACGGGCCGCTCACGAGCGGGCAAGCCAAGGAGACGGGCAAGCCAAGCAGAGCAGTGACGGGCCCGAGGAACCTCACGACGGCTCCGCACTTCCCCGAACGGAGGCCGCCGCTCCGCCCCTCGGGCCCACGGGCACCCTAGCGAGCGGCCGAGGCCGTCACAAGAGGGTGTGAAACGTGACGAAACGGCCGGAAAACCCGCGTTCAGCCGGGAAAGCGGGAACCGAAGCCGATGCGCATGGCGGGCCGGAAGTTGGCTTCGACGTAGGCGTAGGTGGACCCCACGACGCGGTCGAGCTCGGCCTCGTCGAGGGCGGAGAGCGGGAGGCGCCCGACGAGGTAGACGGCGTCCTCGGCGCCGATGGCGAAGCCCATGCCGTAGAGGCCGTGGTTGCGCCGAAGCAGGAACTCGTAGCACTCCGCCTGGCGCTCCTCGGGCGCCGGCATGAGGTAGCTCTCGTGCTGCAGCGTGTACTCCCCCAGCGTGAGCCACACGGCCACGAAGTCGCGCTCCTCGCCCCGCAGCCGCACGTACCACCGGCGCATGCCGGGATCGCGCTCGCCGGCGACGAAGAGCGGGTTCTCCGCTCGCTCCCGCTCGATCCACCGTGCGACGAGGGCCTCGTACCGCGCCAGCTCGTCGGGGCGTGCAGGCTCTACCGGCACTCGACCAGTCGGCGGGCGCCGAGGTCGGCGTAGAGCCGGCGCAGGCGCGCAGCCGAGGTCGACCAGGTGAAGCGCCGGGCGCGATCGGCCCCGGCTGCACTCATCCGGCGGGCGAGGTCGTCGTCGTCGAGCAGCCGGCGGGCACTGGCCGCAAACGCGTCGGGGTCGCGCCCCTCGACGAGAAAGCCCGTGCGACCGTCGTCGACGATCGTGCGCAACCCGCCC
This sequence comes from Actinomycetota bacterium, assembly GCA_005888395.1. Lineage (GTDB taxonomy): Bacteria > Actinomycetota > Acidimicrobiia > Acidimicrobiales > AC-25 > AC-25. The sequence continues at coordinate 5,829 of VAXF01000094.1, forward strand.
ACGTCGGCGGCGACCACGGGCGTGCCGCAGGCGGCTGCCTCCAGCGCGACCAGCCCGAAGCTCTCCGACCGGCTCGGGACGAGGCACACGTCGGCGGCGCGGTAGTAGGTGGAAAGGAGGTGGTGCGGCTGAGGCGGCACGAACCGCACGCGACCTTCGAGGCCGAGGCCGGCAACGAGCGCGTGCAGCCGCTCGACCTCGCACTCCCCGTCGGGACCGCTCGGGCCACCGACCACGAGCAACCGCGCGCCTCGGTCGCCGAGCGCGGCCAGGGCGCGAACCGCCACGTCGACCCCCTTGAGCGGCTGGATGCGCCCGACGAACAACAGCACGGGGCCGCGGTCGTCGAGCTTGAGCGCGGCGCGTGCGCCACGCCGCGGCCCGGGAGAGAAGAACGCGTGCTCCACGCCGGGGGTCACGATCTCGATGCGATCGGGCTCGGCGCCGTAGTGACGGACGAGCTCGCTTGCTTCCTCGGGGCAGGACGCGAGGATGGCGTCGGAGCAGCCGATCACCGAGGCCTCGGCGCGGACGCGATGGTCGTCGTCTTCGTCGTCGGCCTTGACGCGCGCGAGCGTGTGGAACGTCGAGACGAGTGGAAGCTCGAGATCGTGCTTCAGCGCGTGGCCGGTCAGGCCCGAGAGCCAGTAGTTGGCGTGGATGGCCTCGACGCCGTCATCGAGGGCGACGAGACGCTCGCGCACCGCGGCGGTGAACTCTTCGACGACGTCCGGCAGCCGGTCCTTGGCGACGACCGATGCCGGGCCTGCCTCGACATGGTGGACGCGGAAGCCCGGCTCGACCGCGATCGACTTCGGGAGGCCGGGAGCCCACGCGCGCGTGAAGACCTCGCACGCGATTCCGGCCCGCGTCAACGCCGACGAAAGCTCGCGGACATAGACGTTCATGCCCCCGCCGTCGCCGGAGCCTGGCTGTGCCAGGGGCGACGTGTGCAGCGAGAGAATGGCGACGCTGGTCACGACCTGGCTCAACCGGTTTACCCGGCGGCCGATTCCTCCTCGCCCGACTTGTCCTCGGGCACGCTCACGAGGGTGCCCTCGTTCTCGTGCCGAAATGCTTCGTAGACGGCGATGAGATGCTGCTTCTGGCCTTCGGTGATCGTGGTGTCGCGGAGGATGACGGCCGGCAGGTCGGGCTCATCCGAGCGCTCCTCGAGGATGCCCGCCCGGATGTAGAGCGTCTCGGCCGAGATCCGGAGCGCCTTGGCGATCTGCTGGAGTATCTCGGCCGACGGCTTCCGCAGCCCCCGCTCGATCTGGCTCAGGTAGGGATTCGAGATGCCGGCGGTCTTGGAGAGGTTCCGCAGCGACAGCCGCGCCCCTTCCCGCTGCTGGCGGATGAAGTCGCCGAGGTCGTGCATCCGGTCCTCGAAGTCCTTCACGGCCGCGAACCTACGCGAACCGGGTGAAGTTCAGGAAGCCGGGCGAAGACGCTCGCAGAGCGGCAGGAAGACCTTCACGACCTCGGGGTCGAACTGGGTTCCCGCCATGCGCTCGATCTCGGTCACCGCGTGGTCGAGCGAGAGGGCGGCGCGGTAGGGCCGGTCGGTGGTCATGGCGTCAAAGGCGTCGACGACCGCGAACACGCGCGCCGCCAGCGAGATGTCCTTGCCCTTGAGACCCTCGGGATAGCCGGAGCCGTCGAACATCTCGTGGTGCGAGCGGACGACCTCTGCCGCCGTGCGCATGAAAGGGATGTCGGCGAGCATCTGGTGGCCGATGAGCGGGTGCGTGCGCATGACGCGCCACTCGGCCGCGGTGAGTGGGCCCGGCTTGTTGAGGATGCGCTCGGGGATCCCGACCTTGCCGGCGTCGTGCAGCAGGAACCCGAACTCGGCGTCGGGATAGTCGGCTGCGACGCCCAGGGCGTCGAGCAGGGCGACGCCGTACACGCGGCAGCGCTCCAGGTGCTGGCCGGTGTAGGCGTCCTTCGCCTCGACCACGAACGCCAGCGTCCGCACCGTCTCGAGGTATTGCGTCTTCAGGGTGCGGAGCGCCCCCTCGAGCTCTTGGGCCCGCGCCTGCTCGCGGCGATACAGCGCGCCGATGTCGTTGGCGAAGACGAGCAGCTGCCGCTCCAGCGCCTCTTCTGTCATGCGCCCGCCATCGTCTCCACGCGGTCGATGAGCTCGACCGACGAGAAGGGCTTGGCGAGGAACGCGTTGGCGCCGGCGTCGCGGCTTGCTCGCTCCGTCGCGACGTCGTCGTGCGCCGTGAGCATCACCACCTTGCACGAGCCGTTTACGCGCCGGCACACCTCGATCCCGTCGATTCCCGGCATTGCCACGTCGAGGAGCACGAGGTCGGGATGTTGCGACGCGACCAGGTCGAGCGCGGTCGCGCCGTCCGCGGCCTCGAGCACCTCGTAGTCGTTGGCCTCGAGCACGGTGCGAACGAGCTGGCGGGTGAGCAACTCGTCGTCGACGACCAGGACACGGGTCATTGCAGCAGCGAGTCGACCGTGGCCTCGCCGGTCTTGTACCGCCGGGTGAGCTCCGACTGCAGGGCGTCGATGCGCTCGTGCAACGACCGGCGGCGGGCCGAAACGGTGAGCTCGAGGTCGGCCAACGCCGTCGCGAGATCGTCGACCTGGTGATCAGCGAGACGGTCGATGGGGCCGAGCGAGCGGAAAACCGCGTCGAGCTCGGACGTCAGGCCGGCGTCCTCCGACGGGCTCAGGTAGGTCGGCAGCCGTCCGACGCCGGGCGCGTGCACGCGATCGGCGAGGATCTCGGGCAGGTGCTCGACGATGTCGCTCACATCCGACGGCCCCGCGCCGCCGACCCGGCGGGCCTGCTCGGACCGCACGATGTCGAGCCGGCCCTGGATGAGGCGGCGTAGGTACGACTGGTCGACCTCGAGCTGCTGGCACTCCGCCCGCAGGGCACGGATCTCCTCGATCGGCCGGTGCTCGAGATCGTCGAGGTACGTCGCCGACAGCACATCCTGCAGCCGAGCCCTGGCCATCAAGGGGCAAGGGTACAAGGTCACCTACGCACCGTGGCCGGCCGGACGGACGGATTGGTCGGGGATGCTACGTTCGCCCCGCTCGACGACGATCGGAGGTCGCGGTGGTACTCGCTGACAACTTCGGCAGGACCCTCGGCATCGTGGGCTCCCGGTGGATCCACCTGCTGGCGGGCATCACCTGGATCGGGCTCCTCTACTACTTCAACTTCGTGCAGACGCCGGCGTTCGCCGGATTCGAGGCCGGCTCTCGCACGGAAGCCACGGCCAAGCTCGTGCCGCGGGCACTGTGGTGGTTCCGCTGGGCCGCCGCCCTCACGTTCCTCACCGGGGTGATGATCCTCGGCTTCCAGCAGCAGATGAAGGGCGCCTACTTCAAGACGCTCCCGGGCATGAGCATCTTCGCGGGCGCCCTGATGGCCACGGTCATGTTCCTCAACGTGTGGCTCGTCATCTGGCCCAACCAGAAGATCGCCATCGCGTCGGCCCAGAAGGTGATGGGCGGCGGCGAGGCCGACCCCGCGGCTGCGGGTGCGGCACGGCGCGGCCTGCTCGCCTCCCGCACCAACACGCTGTTCTCGATCCCGGTGATGTTCTTCATGGTCGGCACCAGCCACTTCGCCGCGGTCTCCGACCATCTGAAGATCCTGCCCAGCAACTCGGGCAAGGCCGTCTGGTACGTGGTCGTCGGCGTGCTGACCCTCCTGATCGAGGCCAACGCGCTGGGGCTCCTCGGCGGCATGGGCCCGGGCCCGACGCGGAAGCCGCTCGAGTCGCACAAGGCGACGATCATGGCCGGCTTCGTCCTGTGGGCCGTGCTCTTCGCCTTGATGCTGGGGTGCTTCTACACGTCCCCACCCAACGGCTGACCGCCTGACACGGGTGGGAGCACAGCGACCTCGTCGGCCTCGCCGACGGGGTCGCTGTCGCGTGCGGGCTCGCCGTTGAGCCAGACCCGACAGCCGGCGAGCACGTCGGCGAAGCGTTCGCCGTAGCGGGCCCGGGCCTCCGCCAGCACGTCGGCCACCGTGGCTCCCGGCACGACGTCGCGGCCGGTGCCCGCCGCCTCCCGTGCCGACGCGAACAACCGGAGGACGGGCACCGCGAGCGCTAGGCCTCTATCTCGGCGCGCCCGTCCTTGATCACCACGTCGCCATTGCTCGTCGCCTCGAAGGCGTAGACCCTGCGACCGTTGTCGTCGCCGACCTCGTAGATGGTCGTGACGACGTCGTTGCCGGGGAATACGGGCTTCGAGAAGCGCACCGCCAGGCGCTTGAGGCGGGAAGGGTCGTCGTCGGCCACCGTCTTCACCACCGCCTGGCTGCAGATCGCCATCGTGCACAGGCCGTGGACGATGATGCCGGGGAGCCCGACGCCCTTGGCCACATCGTCGTCGAGGTGGATGGGCATCATGTCGCCGGACGCCTCCGAGTAGCGGTAGGTCTGGTCGTCGTCGACGTGGGTCGTGTGTTCGCCGATCCTGCGTGACCGTGCTTCCTCCGGGAAGGTGTGGTCGGGCTTGTCGGGTCCGCCACTCTCGCCGTCACTCATCCCCCGGATGAAGGTGGTGGAGTAGATCTCCATCACAGGGGTGCCGTCCGCGGCGTCGCTGGCGAGCCGGGCGACGAAGCGGGTGCCGCTGCGCCCGACCCGGATGCTGTAGGCCTCGGCCGTCGTCCGGAGCGGCTTGCCCGGGACGAGGGGCCGGTGGAAGTGCATGTCCTGTTCGCCGTGCACGATCATCAGCAACGCCTCGGGCGGGATGACCTCGCCGGCCGCCCTGATGACGGCGTCCCAGGTGGGCACCACGCCGAACACCGGCGGGGCGTACTTGCCCGACTCGTAGGCCGGGTTGCCGTCGTTGGTGGCGGCCGCGTACTTCTTGGCGCGATCGGGGTCGATGACCGCGGTCCCCACGTCGTACGTCGTCCCCAACTTCTCGACCGGCAGTGCCATCGCCCGTCCCTCCTTGTCGTCAGCCGCGGGACGCTACCGCGACCGACTCCTCCCACTCGGCCTCCATGCGGCCGATCTCGGTCGACGGCGGTGCGCCCTTCCGGTACTCGGCCAGCCGGTCGCGCCAGTTGCCCGTGGCCCGCAGGCGCCCGAGCAACGCGCTCATGCCCCACACGACCCGGTCGAGGATCACGTAGGACGGCGGCATGTTGAGCGACCGGATGACGTCCCCGTACTCGCCGGCGATGTCGAGCATCCGCTGGATCGTCTCGGCCACGAACTCCGGCGTGAACGTGAACTCGTCGTGCTGGTAGGGC
>VAXF01000269.1 GCA_005888395.1 Actinomycetota bacterium
ACACCGTCCACATCTCCAGCCCGACCAGTGCGGTGACCGCGGGCTCACTGCCCAACGTCGCCACGGCCACGAGTTCCAACGCCGGCACCGTCAAGGACGACGCCACCATCGTGGTGGTGCCCGTGCTGGGTGAGGTCGCCACCCCGCCTCCGGCGGCGGCTCCCGCCGAAGCGCCCGCCGCGATTGTCGCGCCGGCGCCGGGCCCGTTGCCCAAGCCGGCGGCGCTCGCCTTCACTGGCGAGAACGTCGACCGCATGGTCCGCAGGGGCCTGCAGCTCGTGCTGCTCGGCGGCCTGCTCGTGCTCCTCAGCCTCGTCCGGCCGACACGCCGCAGGCGCCGGGGCGTGACGCTCGATCCCGCGCCGGCCATCGCCACCTCGTCTCGCGACACGGCGCCGACGACGTCGCGGGACGGCCGCGTGGTCCGCGTCGGGTTGCGGCTGCTGGCGCTCGGCGTCGTGCTCTTTGGTGGCCGCGGCCGCCGGCGCTAGCTAGAACAGCGCGGCGCAGAGCCTGCGGATCTCGCGCTCCAGAGCGTTGAGACCCTCGATCTTGCCGAGGCAGAGCGATATGCCCGCGGCCTCGGCTTCCTGCTGGATGACGTCGTCGATGTAGGCGGTGTGCAGGATCAGCGGTTGGTCGGGACGGAGATCGCGGATGCGGCGCGCGGTCTCGAGGCCGTCCATGTCGGGCATCTTGTAGTCGACGACCACCACGTCGGGATCGGCGCTCTCGACCACGGCGATCGCCTCCGCGCCGTCGGTGGCCTCGGCGACGACGTCGAACCCGTCGAGCTCCAGCATGCTGACGAGCATCTTGCGCACGTGGGCCGTGTCCTCGACCACCATGACCCTCACGGTCTCGGCCACAGCTAGAGGCTACAGGCCGACGGCGACACGGTCGCGGGTGAAGCGCCGCGCGCCGCCGAGAAGCAACCAGATCGCGAGTGCCCACACCACCGTTCCGACCGCGAAAGCCGCGCCCACCGGGATGAGAAGCAGGCCGGCCGATTGCGCGACGGCCACGAATATCAGCGGCAGGATCACCGAGCCGCCGAGCTGGTTGGCCTCCTGGGCGGTTCGGGCCCGAGCCGACACGCGCACCATGACGCTCATGCCGAGCGCGGCGACGCCGGGAGCGATCCAGAGGATGAGCACGCCCCAACCCCGCGTCGGGACGAAGATGCGATGGGTCAGCGGCCACGCCAGCGTGTTGGCCACGATGGCGAAGAGCACGAAGCCGATCCACGCGACGCCGACGGCAGGGCCGAAGGCACCGATCACCTTGGCGTAGAACAGGCGCTCGTCGCTGATCGGCAGGTGCAGGAGCGACTCGAGCGTCTTGCGCTCCTTTTCACCGGCGAAGGCGTCGGCGGCGAGGACGCTCGCCACCATCAGCGGGACGATGAGGAAGAGAGGCGCCACGAGGTAGCCGTCGACGAGCACCACGAGCTGCTCGCGCTCGGGGAGACGTGCGATCGGCGACCCGAGCGAGTGCGGGAGCCGGTCGAGGAGCGGGTGCACGTCGGGATGGTGGGTGGCGCGGGCCGCGATGCCCACCGCGAGCGGCAGCAGCACGAGGAGCAGCGCCGGCACGATGATCATCGGCAGGAGGACGGCGTTCGAGCGCCGGATCGCCCGCAGGTCCTTGCCGATCACGGCGCGCATCGCGTTCAGTGGGCCCGCTCCTCGCGTTCGGCGCGCGCCTCGAGGGCGAAGTAGACGTCCTCGAGCGAGGGCGGGTGGGGCACGGCCGCGTACACGGCGACTTCGCGGCCG
>VAXF01000270.1 GCA_005888395.1 Actinomycetota bacterium
GCGGCCAGGGGCCGTCGTCGAAGGCGCGCCGGGCGGCGGCGATGGCCCTCCGCATGTCGTCAACGGCGGCGTCGGGCGCGGTGCCGATCGGCTCCTCGGTGGCGGGGTTGGGGATGGCGTAGGTCGCGCCGTTCGAGGCCTCGACCCACTGCCCGTCGATGAACATGCGTCGGCTGGCGGCGAGCACACGTGCCTGCTCCATGGCGGGTCTGTATAGGACGGCGGCGCGGCGCCTGTCGAGCCAGGGGGCGACCGAGCGCGTCGCGCAGCCCTGGCGACAACTCCGCCCGCACTCATCGCCGAGCTCTGATCGACCCCTCGGTCACGACGAGGAGGCGGCCCGCCACTCGTCCGCCATCAATCCGCGGCAGTGACCCAAGCACGGCCTTCCGCACTGCTCCACGCCCTCTGCTGCTGCTCAACCGGAACAGCACCACGCCGGAGTGCCGACGTGGCGGAAACCGGCGGATGTCGCCCAGTCCCTTGTCGAGAGTGAAGAGCACCCGGTGGCGGCGACGTGCCGCATCGGCCACGATCGAATCGGGCTGGCCGGCGAGGCCCTCGGACACGACCGAATCCACTTCGTGCCCCAGCGCTTGCAGGTCTTCAACCAGCTCGACGGGAAGGTTCTCGTCGAGCTTTATCCGCACGGCCGACCAGTGGCACTACCTCCTCCTCTCGGACGAGGTGTGCGGCATAGGCGATCGCGGCCCGGACGTGCACCGGCTTCAATGAGGGGTATGACCGTAGCAGTTCCCGTTCCGAGGCTCCCTCGGCCAGCGAGTCCAGGATTACGGCGACGGGCACGCGTGTCCCCTTCGCGCACAGCTGGCCGCTGCAGACATCAGCGCGGGCGGTAAGGTGCCTGGCCCAGGCAGGCGCGGACACCTTCTCTCGGCGCGATCGCATTCAGAACCTCCTTTATCACTTTGGCGCCTCCTTGCACCCCCAGACCTATTCTCATGTAGACGGCCGCCCGCAGATGCGGTAGGCGACCCGTCGCCATGCAGGCGACGCGCCCCCCCGACGAGCGCCGCGCCCGCCACGAGGCGACGGGCGAGTGGCCGCAGCCGTCGCTCTCGGCGATGCTCGCCGAGCGCGTGCGCCGGACGCCGGAGCGCGTCTACCTGATCGAGGGCCGGCGCGAGGGCGGGCGGAGCTGGACGTTCGCCGACCTCGCGGCCCGCGCCGAGCGCATGGCAGGGGCGCTGCTCGGGCTCGGGGTGCGGCCCGGCGAGGTCGTCTCGTGGCAGCTCCCGAACTGGTTCGAGGCCGCCGCGCTCGCGGTCGCGATCGACCGGGTCGGGGCCGTCTCGAACCCGATCATCACCATCTACCGCGAGCGCGAGGTGAGCTTCGTCTGCCGCCAGGCGCGCGCGCGCGTGCTCGTCGTGCCGGGCGTCGTGCGCGGCGTCGACCATCGCGAGCTGGCGGCGGCGGTGCGTGCCGCGGCGCCCGACCTGGAGCACGTCCTCACCGTGCGCGCGGAGCCGGGTCCGGGCATGCGCGCGCTCGAGGCGCTCGAGCGGACGCCTGCGGCGGCCACCCCGCACGGCCCGCACGACGTCTCGATGCTCTTCTACACCTCGGGCACGACCGCCGACCCGAAGGGCGTCCTGCACACGCCCTCGACGCTCGGCGCGGTGATCCGTTTCCAGGCCGAGCTGCTCCACCCGAGCCCCGACGACCGGAGCATCCTCCAGTTCCCGCTGCCGCACCTCGGCGGCATCGTGATGTTCGTCATGCTCCCGGTGGCGCACGGGTCGAGCACGGTGTTCATGGAGACTTTCGACCCCGAGCTGGCCGTCGACCTGATCGAGCGCCACCAGATCACGAGCGCGGGCGGGCCGCCGGCCGTCCTCCAGGCCATGTTCGCGGCGAAGAACTTCGCGCCCGAGAAGGTGCGCAGCGTGCGCGGCAGCGGCGCGGGCGCGGCCGACGTCACGCCCGAGCTGATGCGCGAGGCTAAGGAGCGCTTCGGCGGCGCGCTCGTGCACCGCTCCTACGGCATGACCGAGTGCCCGATGTTCACCTCCGGCGCGCCCGGCGACCCCGAGGCGAAGCGCTTCGGCACCGACGGGCGGCCCGTGCCCGGCTGCGTCGCGCGGCTCGCGGACGAGGCGGGCCGGCCCGTCGGACCGAACGTCGAGGGCGAGCTCCTGGTCTACGGGCCGCAGCTCTGCGTCGGCTACCTCGACCCGGCGCTGAACGCCGCCTTCACGCCGGACGGGTTCCTGCGCACCGGCGACCTCGCCGTCATGGACGACGAGGGCTTCATCCGCATCACCGGGCGGCGCAAGGACATCATCATCCGCAAGGGCGAGAACCTCTCCGCCAAGGGCATCGAGGACGACCTCGCCGCGCACCCGAAGGTGGCCGACGTGGCGGTGATCGGCGTGCCCGACGCGCAGAGCGGCGAGCGGGTGTGCGCGTGCGTGGTGCTGCGCCCGGCCGCGGGGAGGCTGTCGCTGGCTGAGGTGCGCGCCTTCATGGAGGCCCGGGGCGTGATGCGGCAGAAGATCCCGGAGCAGCTCGAGGTGGTGGCCGAGCTGCCGCGCAACGCGACGGGGAAGGTGCGGAAGGACGCGCTGCGGGCCAGGTTCCGGCCTGCCGGCGGGTGAAGGTTACGCGGCGTCGGACGGGCAGCGCACGACGCGTCGAAGCGTCTTCGCGTCGTCCTGGATCCGGTCGGCCGCGGACGCGAGCGGCTCGCGCACGCTCTCGGGCGCCGTCTTCCGCGCCTTCTTGCCGCGCAGGCGGTGGCTGTACTGGATGAGCTGGCGGATCACCTGCCCGAGCCGCGCCTTGGCACTCTTGGCCTTGTCGCTCGCACACGCGGTCTCGGCCGCCGCGGTGCGGTCGAGCGCCTTTCCGAGCGTGTGATCGAGCTTCGGCCGCAGATCGCCCAGCTCGCTCGCCGCCGCCGTCGCAATGCGCAGCGCTTCCAGGCGGCAGCGGATCGATCCGAACGTGGGCGCGTCCGGAACACCGTCACATCCGCCCGCCGGGACGGTCGTCGTGGTGGTCGGCTGGAGCGAGGTCGAAGTCGAGGAGGACGTCGGGGTGCTCGTGGTCGACGTCGTGGACGTGGGCGCCTCCGTCGACGTGGTCGTGGTGCTCGTGCTCGTCGTCGATGTCGCGGTCGTCGAGGTCGACGTCGAGGAGGTCGTGGTCGTCGAGCTCGTCGTCGTCGAGGTCTCGGTCGTCGAGGTCGTCGTCGTCGAGGTTTCGGTCGTCGAGGTCTCGGTCGTCGAGGTGGTGGTCGTCGAGGTGGTGGTCGTGGTCGGCGCCACCGGGCACGCCGAGAACTCCGAGGTGTCGCCGTTGGCGAGGTCGGTCGCCGTCGCGGTCAAGAGCGTCGCGCCGATTGGCTGCCCGAAGGTCACGGTGAAGCCCACGTCGCCGTTCGCGTCGGTGGCGGCGGTGTCGACCGTGCCGACGAAGGTCTTCCCCTCGCCGTTGAGCGTCGGGTCGCACTCGTCGTTCGCGAACACCTCGATGCGGAAGGTGTGGCCGGGCGTCGAGTTGAGCGTACCGGTGACGCTCGATCCGCCGGGGAAGTCGGGCGCGTTGAGCTCGGGGAAGTTCTGCCGGCCGTTCGCTCCCGGGTCCGGGTCCATCGCGTCGTTCATGTTCACCCCGGCCGGCTCGAGATCGATGCCGAGCCCGCCGTTCTCGAAGAACGAGTTGCCGCTGATCCGGAAGCCGTCTTCGCCGCTCTCCACGAACACACCCGCGAAGCCGTTGAAGGCGATGACATTGCCTTCGCCCGCCCCCGTGCCGCCGATCGTGAGCGGGCCGTCCGAGACGTGGAGCCCGAACCGCCCGTTGCCGACCGCCATCGTTCCGCTCGGGTCGGTGCCGACCAGGTTGCCCTGGATGACGCTGTTCTTCGTGAAGGCGCCGAGCAAGACGCCGTCCAACGTGTTGCCGGAGATGACGTTGCCCGCGCCGGCGGCGGAGCCCCCGATGGTGAGGACGAGGGAGTCGCTTCCCGCCCCGAAGCTCGCGATGCCGATCTGGTTCGGCAGCGCCACCGTGCCCGTCTTGTCAGTGCCGATGAGGTTCCCCTGGATCGTGGCCGCGATCGACGAGTTCAGGTTGGCGGCGACCGCGATGCCGACGCTGCTGCTGCCCGAGATCACGTTCCGGGCGTCGGGGGTCGGCCCGCCGGCGGTGAAGTTGAGGCCGCCGTTCTGGACGAACATGCTGATCCCGGACGAGGCGCCGCGCGCCATGGTGCCTGTCGCGTCGGTACCGATGAAGTTTCCCTCGATGAGGGTCGTGCTGCCGGACTCGAGATCGATGGCCTCCGAGTGGCATCCGTTGATGACGAGGCCGCGGATCGTGACGGTGCCGGGAGCGAACACGACGAGGCAATGGGAGGAGCTCGATCCGTCGAGCTCGATCAGCGGCACGGCGTTGATCGCCCCCGTCGCGTTCGTGTTCGGCTGGGAGCCCGTCTGCATGTAGCCGTCGATCGTGACAGGATCCGTGATGAACTGGAGGTCGCTGCCGCCGGCGGAGCCTCCGACGGGCGTGATGGTCCGGACGCCGCTTCCCGCGATGTCGAACGCGATCGTGTCCACGGTGGGGGACGCCTCACCCGCGACGCACTCGCCGGCCATCGCTCCGGAAGCCGTGTTCGTGTTGGCCGCGATGATCGCCTCGCGCAGCGTGCAGGCGCCGTCGTCGGCCGCGGCATCGGCCGTGCTGTTGACGGTGATCGTGCTGGCGAAGGCGCCACCGGCCATGAGGAGGAACCCCATGCCGAGCGATATCCCCAGGATGGGCGGAACGGCCGGGCGAGACGGTTGGCGGCGGCATCGTCGCATGGCGCGCCCGCATAGCTCAGGCACGGGGCGCCGTCAAACGAAATTCACCGGCGCGGCCGCCGGGGTCGATCGCGCCGTGCGCCGCCGGAGCGCCCGTTTTCCCGCCTTCGCTCCGAGGAGCGGAGCGCCGGACGCGTACGCTACTCGCCCACCCGGATCCCGTACAGCCGCGCCGCGTTCTCGAACACGATCTTCCGCCGCTCCGCCGCGGGGACGTCCTTCATCATCTCCGACACCACCTTGCGCGACTGCGGCCAGTCGCACCCGTGGTGCGGGTAGTCCGTCGACCACATGATGTTGTCGATGCCGATCGCGTGGCGGTTCGCGACCCCGTAGTGGTCAATGATGAAGGTGAACCACCAGTTCGAGCGCACGTACTCGCTCGGCTCCTTCTCGAGCTTGATCTTGGCCCAGTACTTGTTGCGGTCGTAGCGGTCGTCCATCTGCTCCGTGTAGTACGGGACCCAGCCGATCCCCGCCTCGACCGACACTAATTTGAGCTTCGGGAAGCGGTCGTGGACGCCGGTCAGGATGATCTCGCCCATGATGAGCGGCATGGTGTCGAGGCCGGCGCCGCTGAGCGCCGACACCTGCTTGCCGCCCGTCGCCTCGCCGCGCGCCGCCTTCTCCTCCGTCGGCGTCTTCGGCTTGGCCGCCACCTTACCGCGCGCCGAGAGCCCGCAGTGGATGCTGATCGGCACGCCGAGGCGCTCGGCCTCGGCGAAGAAGCCATCGTCCGCAGCGGAGAGGTTCAGGTTGCCGCTCGGCCAGGCGGAGAGGAGGACGCCGCGGAGCCCCATCTCCTTGCAGCGCCGCATCTCCGCGATGGCGGTGTCCACGCCGACGCTCGGCATCTGCC
>VAXF01000095.1 GCA_005888395.1 Actinomycetota bacterium
CGAGATGGCAGGCGCCCTCGGCCTCGAGCTGGCGGGGGTGGGCGAGACGATCGACGCGGCGACCGCCGCCCTCGTCGCCGAGCGGGACGCGGCCCGTGCCACCCGCGACTTCGCCGCCGCCGACCGCATCCGCGACCGGCTCCAGGCCGCCGGCTGGGTGGTCGAGGACACCTCCGGAGGCACGAAGATCCACCGTTGACGACCGGTGACTTCGGGGGCTCTTGCTGCTACCGTCGCCAACCGAGGGAGTCGCTGTACGTACGGAGCAACGCGTCGCACGAAGGGCAGTCCCTCAGCAACTGATGACCAACCAAAGGGGGATCGCCTCGTGGCGACCGGCACCGTCAAGTGGTTCAACGCAGAGAAGGGCTACGGGTTCATCTCGCAGCCCGACGCCCCCGACGTCTTCGTGCACTTCAGCGCGATCCAGACGTCGGGCTACCGCAGCCTCGACGAGGGGCAGCAGGTGGAGTTCGAGGTCGTGCAGGGCCAGAAGGGCCTGCAGGCGACCAACGTCCGGCCTGTGTAGAGCCAGCACCACATCACGCCAGCGAGCCGCCCTCGTGAGGGCGGCTCGTTCGCGTTCCGGTCAGGGCTCGCCGAGCAACCTCCGGTTGCGAAGGCGAAGGGTCAGGGCTCGACGAGGATCTTGGCGTGTTCGTCGGGATGGGCGAGAGCTTCGAACGCGCCCGGCACCCCGTCGAGGTCGACGGAGCCGGTGATGAGAGGAGCGACGTCGAGCTCGCCCTCGGCGATCGACCGGAGCGAGCCGGCGAACTCGTCGGGCGCGTAGGCGAGGGCGAAGCGGATCTCGAGCTCCTTGCCGATGCCGAAGAACGGCGTGATCCGGTCGGGTTCCATGCACACGCCGACGACGAGCAGCCGGCTGTCGCGCGGCGCGTCGCGCATCACGGCGTCGATCATGCCGGGGACCCCGACCGCCTCGAACAGCACCAGCCGGCGCCGGCCGTCGACGCGCCGCCACGCTTCGACTGCGGGCTCCGCCGCCGGGTCGACGACCTCGTGGGCGCCCATCACGCGGGCCAGCTCGCGCCGCCGCGGCGAGAGGTCGGCGGCGACGATCGGCTCGATCCCCTCGAGCCGCAGCGCGGCCACGACCGCCAGCCCCACCGGCCCGCACCCGATGACGAGGGCCGCCTCTCCCGCCACGATGCCCGATCGGTGCACCGCATGGATCCCGACCGCCATCGGCTCGGTCAGCGCCGCGTGGCGCGGGTCGAGGCCGTTGGGCACCTCGAGCAGCAGCGGCGCCGAGAGGAGCATCCGCTCGCTGTAGCCACCCGGGAGGTCGTTGTTGTACGCGAGGTTCGTGACGCCGTCCAGCGTCAGCATGGCGGGCATCGACGTGACGACTGAGCCGGGCTTCATCGCGCTCGTGTCGGGGCCGACCTCGAGCACCTCGCAGGCGAACTCGTGGCCCATGTAGATGTCGCGGTCGAAGTCGACGACATCGGGCATCCCCATGTCGCCGCCGAGGTCCACCATCGTCTGCCCGTGCCGGAGGAAGTGCAGGTCGGACCCGCAGATGCCGCAGGCGAGCGTGCGCACGAGCACCTGGCCGAACGCGGGCACGGGGTCGGCGACGTCGTCGACCACCAGGCCGCCGTCCCGGATCACCACGGCTCTCACGGCAGTGAAACTAACCTTTCACACCGATGCCCGACTTCTCGCTCGACCTCAACGAGGACCAGATCCAGATCCAGAAGTGGGTCCACGACTTCGCCGAGGACGTCGTCCGCCCCGCCGGCCAGGAATGGGACGAGCGGGAGGAGACGCCCTGGCCGATCATCGAGCAGGCGGCCGAGATCGGCCTCTATTCGTTCGACTTCATCGCCAACATCTTCGGCGACCCCACCGGCCTCACCGTCCCGATCGTCATGGAAGAGATGTGCTGGGGCGACGCCGGCATCGCCCTCAGCGTCTTCGGCACGGTGCTCGGCGTCGCCGGCATCTTCGCCAACGGCACCCCCGAGCAGGTCATGGAGTGGGTGCCGCAGTGCTTCCGGGGCGAGAACGACAAGCTCCAGATCGCCGCGTTCGCCGTTTCCGAGCCCGACGCCGGCTCCGACGTCAGCTCGCTCCGCACCCGCGCCGTCCACGACGAGGCCAAGGACGAGTGGGTGATCAACGGCACCAAGACGTGGATCACCAACGGTGGCATCGCCGACGTGCACGTGGTCGTGGCGTCGGTCGATCCCGACCTCGGGACGCGCGGGCAGGCCAGCTTCGTGGTGCCGCCCGGCACGCCCGGCCTCAGCCAGGGCCAGAAGTTCAAGAAGCACGGCATCCGCGCGTCGCACACCGCCGAGGTCGTCCTCGAGGACGTACGGGTGGCAGGCGCGTGCCTGCTCGGCGGCAAGGACAAGCTCGACGAGCGGCTGGCGCGGGCGCGCGAGGGGAAGTCGGCGCGCACCCAGGCCGCCCTCGCCACCTTCGAGGCCACCCGGCCCGCGGTGGGCGCGCAGGCGATCGGTATCGCCCGGGCCGCCTACGAGTACGCCCTCGACTACGCCAAGGAGCGCAAGCAGTTCGGCCGGGCGATCATCGAGAACCAGGCCATCGCCTTCAAGCTCGCCGACATGAAGACGCGCATCGACGCGTCGCGCCTGTTGGTGTGGCGAGCGGCGTGGATGGGCCGCAACGGCAAGACGTTCGGGGCGGGCGAGGGCTCGATGTCGAAGCTCTACGCCGGGGAGACAGCCGTGTGGGTCACCGAGCAGGCCATCCAGATCCTCGGCGGCTACGGCTACGTCCGCGACTACCCCGTCGAGCGCTGGCACCGCGACGCCAAGATCTACACGATCTTCGAGGGCACCTCCGAGATCCAGCGCCTCGTCATCGCCCGCGCCATCTCCGGCGTCCACATCAAGTAGTCGCGCGGAGAGACAAACCGGGACGTTCCGGACAACTCCCGGAAGACGCGATCATCGAGCAGGAACGCGGGCCAGAACGGGGAATACCTGAGGTGTGAGGCCCCCGCGCACCACGCCTGATGTCGACGTGCGGCGTCCGGTGCAGCCACGCAGGCCCGCGCCCGCCCGCCGTCCCGGCATCGGCCTCCTCGTGGTTGAGGCCCGCCGCCGGGCGCGCCGCCGCCGCCTGCTGCCCTAGGCCCGCGCCCGACCTGACGCGCCGCCGGCGCCCGCGGTCTCGAGGCCGTAGTCGATCACCGAGCGGGCGACCTCGCCCGTCTTCATGGCATCGAAGGCGTCGTTCACCTCGTCGAGCGTGATCGTGCGCGAGATCAGCTCGTCGAGCTTGAGGTCGCCGGCACGGTAGAGGTCGAGCAGCTTGCCGACGTCGCGGTGCACGTTGGACGACCCGTACCAGCACCCCTTGATCGTCTTCTCGGCCAGTACCAGGCCGAAGAACACCGGGACGGTGAGCGACACCTCCATCCGGGGGACGCCGACGAGGATCGTCTGCCCGCCGCGGCGGGTCATGTTGACCGCCTGGTCGATGGTGGGTCCGAGGCCGATCACCTCGAAGGCGACGTCGGCGCCACGCTGCGACGTCATCCCCATGACCTGGCCCACGGCGTCGACCTGGCCCGCGTTCACGCTGTCGGTGGCGCCGAACTGCTTGGCCAGCGCCAGCTTGGTCTCGACCTGGTCGATCGCGATGATCCGGTCCGCGCCGGCGATGCGCGCTCCCTGGATGACGTTCAGGCCCACACCGCCACAGCCGATGACCGCGACGGTGTCTCCCCTGCGGATGTCGGCCGTGTTGATCGCCGCACCGACGCCGGTGAGCACGCCGCAGCCGACGAGGGCGGCGACCGTGAGGGGGATGTCGTCGGGGATCTTCACCGCCCCGATGGCCGGGATGATCGAGACCTCCGAGAATGTGCCCGACGCCGCCATCTGGAACAGCGGCGAGCCGCCGGAGGTGAAGCGGGTGGTGCCGTCGAGCAGGCCACCCGTGGCAATGGCGGCGTTCGCCTTCTCGCACAGTTCACCCTGGTCGCGAACGCAGAAGAAGCAGTCGCCGCACTGGGGGACCCACGACACCACGACGTGGTCGCCGGGCTTCAGGTTGGTGACGCCCTCGCCGACCTCCTCGATCACGCCCGCGCCCTCGTGGCCGAGCACGACCGGCATCGCCGACATGATCGTGCCGTTCTGCATCGACAGGTCGGAGTGGCACACGCCCGATGCGCCCATGCGCACCTTCACCTCGCCGGCGCGGGGCGGCTCCACCTCCACGTCGGTGCGGATCTCGAGCGGCGTGTCGAGTGCGGTCAGGACAGCGGCCTTGGCCATGTCGGTTCCCCCTCAGCGTGATACGTCGGGCCGATCGTAGTTACCCCTTCAGCAAGCCGGCCTCCCTGAGGCGTGCTCCAAGTCGCTCGACGAGCCGGTCGAGGGAGAAGTGGCGCCGGGCGATCGTCTGGTTGTGGTCGAGGGGAGAGATGTCGGGGGCGTCGAGCCACGTCGCCAGCGGGCGGGGGTCGGCCGCGGGGAACCACCGGAAGCCGTAGGCGGCGAGCTCGCGGGCGACGGGGTAGTCGCCGATCGCGAGCGGCCGCCGGTGCACGGCCGACTCGACCGTCGGGTTGCCGAAGCCCTCCCAGGTCGACGGAAAGGCGACCGCGTCACAGGCCGCGTAGGCGTCGGCGATCGACGCCGGCCGGCGGATCGTGCGACACCGCGCCGCGGCGAGAAGCCGTTCCAGCTCGGGGCCGTAGCCCTCCTCGGCCGGACCCAGCAGCCAGTAGGTGGCGCCGAGGGCCTCGGCCAGCGCGATCGCGCCCGGGACGTTCTTGCGGGCGATGGCACGCGTCGGCTGGAGCACCAGGCGCTCGCCGGCGGTGACGTCGATCGACGCTCGCGTCGCGTCGCGGTCGCCCGCGGGTGCGTCGACGTCGAAGGCGTTGCGGATCGTCGTCGCGTCGATGCCGTGCTCGGCCAGCTGGCGGCGGCTGAGCTCGTTGATCGTGACGTGACGCCAGGCCGCGTCGTCGGGTGGAATCCCGGCGACGTCGGCGAAGCGGGCGCGCTGCCACGGGAGGTCGTGGTGGTGGAGCACGGCGGGCCGTCCCCGGAGCACCTCGGCGACGACGCCGGTCGCGCCCGGGTTGAGGGGCAGCGAGCAGAGGTTCTCGACGACCACCAAGTCGGCGGAGGCGAGGGCGCCGGCGACCTCGGCCCGGGTGGGCGGCTCCGCCGCGTCGATGGCCAGGCCCGGGAGGATCAGGTCGGCGTCGCCCTCCCCGGCGACGGTCGTGACCGCCAGCCCGAGGGCGGTCAGCGCCCGGCGCCACTTGTCGGCCTCGACCGACACGCCGTCGGGACCGCCGAGGCGAAACGAGAGGATCGCGGCGACTTGCACCCTGTCCAGTGGAGCACTAGTGCCCGCGAGCTATCGAAATTGACGAGTGCGTGCTATTCCACCCGGCCCTGGAGTGCAGGACGATGGACCGGCAAAGGGGAGTATCGCGACGGAACCGTCGAAGAAGCCGAGCGGGCTGAACGAGCAGGGAGCTCACATGCCGGAGATGCGCAAGAGCGGCGTCAGGGATTACCTGCGGGCAGCCGAAGCAGCGGCGCTGCTCCACGTCTCGCCGAAGACGATCGGCCGTTGGGCCAAGGAGGGGAAGGTCGCCCACATCGTGACGCTGGGCGGCCACCGCCGCTTCTCGCGCGCCGACGTCGAGCGCCTGGTGCGGGCGATGGAGTCGTCGAGCGCCGACGGGAGAGTGGCCTCGGTCGGCAGCTGAGGCCGGGTCTCTAGACGACGACCGGCACCACGTTCGGCGCGAGCGCGGGGCGGGTCGACCGCATCAGCCCGAACAGCACGTCGGCCACGGCGACGGCGACGATGAGGTCGCCGAACGAGAGCACGACATGCAGCCGGTGCACCGGGATGATGTCGGAGAGCACCATCAACCGGCTGTGGGCGGTGGCGAGGTGGTGGGTGGCGGTGTGAGCCACGTGCACGTTGGCCAGCCGGGCCGCCTTCACGCGCACCGCCATACCGTGGTTGGCCACGATGGCGACGGTGTTGAGCGCCAGCCCGATCAGGACCAGGCTCATCCCACGCACGCGCACGTTCGCCGCCGCGAACGCCAGCAGGTAGAGCTGGGCGAGCACCACGCCGGCGAACGGGGCGGGCACTCCGTGGGCGGTCACGACCCGCTCGAGCACGATGCCGAGCGGGAGAAGGAGCCACCACCGGAGCCGCACGTCGCCGAGGTTGCGGAGGCTCCCGCCGCCGACGACGCCGGCCGCGATGCCGACAGCGACGGCGACGAGCGTGGAGACGGCCACGAGGTGACGGTACCGTGCGGGGCCGTGGCCTTCGAGGCATTGCTCTACGAGGTGGGCGACGGCGTGGCCCGGGTCACGATCAACCGGCCCGAGCGCCGCAATGCGATGTCGTGGGCGGTGCTCACCGAGTTGCGGGCGGCCATGGCCGAGGCCCGTGCCGACCGCGACGTGCGGGTGGTGGTGCTCACCGGCGCCGGCGACAAGGCCTTCTGCGCGGGCGCCGACCTCACGGGAATGGCGTCCGACTCGTCGTTCGCCGAGGTGCACGACGCGCGTGGCGAGCTGGCGCGCCTGTTCGCCGACCTGTGGGAGCTCGGGAAGCCGACGATCGCCCGCGTCCGCGGGTACGCGCTGGCCGGCGGGTTCGGCCTCGCGCTCGCGTGCGATCTCGTGGTCGCCGCCGACGACGCGCAGTTCGGCACGCCGGAGGTGAACGTCGGCCTGTGGCCATACATGATCACCGTGCCGCTGGTGAGGTCGATGCCGCCGAAGAAGGCGCTCGAGCTGATGCTCACCGGGCGCCGGGTCGACGCCGCCGAGGCCGAGCGCATCGGCTTCGTCACCCGGGTCGTGCCGGTGGCCGAGCTCGATGCGGCCGTCGACGAGCTGGCGCGCGATCTCGCGTCGAAGTCGCCGGCGATCGTGAAGCTCGGACGCGACTCCTTCTACGAGGTGTGGGACCTCGCAGCCCGTGACGCGCTGGCACATCTCCACCCGATGCTCACGATCACGACCATGACCGAGGACGCCAGGGAGGGCATCGCTGCCTTCGCCGAGAAGCGGGCGCCCGAGTGGAAGGGACGCTGACGCGCCGATGACGGATCATCCCGAGCTGCACGACTGGAAGCCACTCGTCGAGGAGCTCCAGTCGCGGCGCGACCAGGCCCTCGGCATGGGTGGCCCCGATCGCATCGAACGGCAGCGATCGCTCGGGAAGATGACCGTGCGCGAGCGCCTCCGCCTGTTGCTCGACCGCGGGTCGTTCGTCGAGTACGGCCTGCTCGCCGACCACATGGACCCCGGGCTGGCCACGGCCGGCTACGAGCACCTCGCCGCCGACGGCATGGTCGCCGGCATCGGCGAGATCGAGGGCCGGCGGGTGGCGGTGTGCGCATACGACTTCACCGTGATGGCAGGCTCGATGGGCGCGGTCGGCGAGCGCAAGACGGCGCGGATGCGAGAGATGGCGCTGCGCTGGCGGATCCCGATCGTCTGGCTGCTCGACTCGGCCGGGGCCCGCATCCAGCAGTCGGCCGGCTCGACGTTCGCCGGCGCCGGCGCGCTGTTCCGCGAGCAGGTCACGTTGAGCGGCGTCGTGCCACAGGTGGCGGCGATGGTCGGCCACTGCGCGGCCGGCACGGCCTACATCCCGGCGCTCGCCGATTTCGTCCCCATGGTGAAGGGCATCTCGTCGATGGCGCTCGGCGGCCGGCACCTGGTGAAGGCGGCGACGGGGGAGGACGTCAGCGAGGAAGAGATGGGCGGGTCGGCCGTGCACACCAAGGTGAGCGGCGTCGCCGACCTCGAGGTGGCGAGCGACGAGGAGTGCCTCGCCATCGTGCGCACGTACCTCTCGTACTTCCCGTCCAACAACCGCGAGGCGCCGCCTGTACACGAGACCGACGACCCCGTCGACCGGCGTTGCGAGGAGCTGTACGACATCGTGCCGACCGCGCCACGGCGGGCCTACGACGTGCGCAAGGTCATCGACGTGGTCGTCGACAACGGCGAGTTCTTCCCGATGAAGCCGGACTGGGCGAAGAACATCGTCACCGGCCTGGCACGTGTAGGGGGACATCCAGTCGGCATCCTGGCCAGTCAGCCGATGGTGCTCGGCGGCGCGCTCGACGTGAACTCGGCCGACAAGGCGGCGCGGTTCGTGTGGCTGTGCGACGCGTTCGGCATTCCCCTCGTGTTCCTTCAGGACGTGCCCGGGTTCATCGTGGGATCCGCGGTCGAGAAGCAGGGAATCATCCGCCACGGCGCCAAGATGCTGTTCGCGGTGTCGGAGGCGACCGTGCCGAAGATCTGCGTCGTCCTCCGCAAGGCCTACGGCGCCGGCTACTTCGTGATGAACGGCACCGCCTACGAGGCGGATTACATCGTGGCCTGGCCCACCGCCGAGATCTCCGTGATGGGCCCCGACGGCGCCGTCAACATCATCTACCGCAAGCAGCTCGAGGCCGTGCCCGAGGGCGACGAGCGCACGCAGCGGCGTCTCGAGCTGGCCGAGGAGATCCGTCGCACGATCGACCCCTACATTGCCGCCGGCCACGCCCAGGTCGACGACGTCATCGACCCCGCCGAGACCCGCCTCGCCATCTGGCGCGGCCTCCAGGTCTCACGGAGCAAGATCGTCGACCGCCCGTGGCGCAAGCACGGCGTGTTGCCCGTCTAGCTCCCCACCCTTCTGGGTCGACATAAGAGTGTCCGAACACTCTCTGGACGACCCAGTACGCCCTTGCGAGCGTGGCTGAGGGTTCTTGTCAGACCCCATTGGTTGGATGGCGAGATGATCGGAGACCTGGACGAGGCGGTTGGCCGTCTCGCTGCCGCCCAACATGGCGTCTTCGCCCGCCGCCAGGCGCGCGAGCTGGGAGCAACGGGCGAAGCGATCGACTGGCGGGTGACCTGCGGGCGCTGGGAGGCGCTTCCCGACGGTGTCCTCCGAATGCCGGGCGCACCAGCCACCGCTCGGCAGGCGGTGATGGCGGCCACCCTCGCCTACGAAGGAGCCGCGTCCCATTCGGCCGCCGCGGCCCTACTGGGGATCCCCGGCTTCTCGCTCAGGCCGGTCGAGGTGACCGTCCGGCGCCGGCCGTACCGGGTGGCGCACGTGGCCATCTGGCACCGGAGCCGCGTTCTTTCTGAATCGCACCTCGTCGTCGTCGAGGGCATCACTACCACGTCCACGGTACGCACCGTCTTCGACCTTGCCGGACGCCTGCATCCCGGTCGCGCCGAGCGAGTCCTCGACACGGTGCTCACGCGCAACCCCGCGCTTGTCAAGGAGTTCCACTCGATGCTTCCGGAGTTGGCCTGCAAGGGGCGCACCGGCATCGCCGTCATGCGCGAGCTGCTGAAGAGGCGTGGACCCGGCTACATCGCTCCCGCGAGCGAGCTCGAGGCGAGGGCATTGGCAGCTCTGGAAGCCGCTGGGCTGCCAGAGCCGATCCGCCAGTTCCGTGCCGGCTCCGAGCACGAATGGATCGGACAGGTCGACCTCGCGTACCCGGACCACCGCCTTCTCATCGAGCTCGACAGCCGTCTCCACCACTCGTCTCTCGTCGACATGGAGCACGACAAGGAGCGATACAGCGCGCTCGCGGCCGCCGGGTGGCGGGTCATCCAGGCGACCTGGAACCTGGTCACGCGCCGGCCCGAACGCTTTACCGCGCTCGTGCGAGAGGCGCTTGACTTGCACCCTGCCTTCGTCTGAGGCGTTCTGGGTCGACATAAGAGTGTCCGCACACTCTCCAGACGACCCAGAAGCCGGGGTGGGGGCCCGTCTAGCGACGCGTGCGGTTGCGCTGGAGCAGCCAGACGATGAGGGCGGCGCCGAGGACGGAGAGGATGAAGCCGCCCGGGCGGCCGAAGAGCAGCCGGCCGACGACGCCGCCGAGGATCGAGCCACCGATGCCGACGAGGATCGTCTGGCCGATGGTCATGGGGTTGGGGCCGGGAATCGCAAGGCGCCCGAGAGCGCCGATTATCAGTCCCGACAGAACGATCACGATGATCAGGCCGAGCACGTCGCTAGTGTCACACACCGGATGATGGACGTGCTGGCCGAGATCACCGCGAACGTGTGGCAGGTGCGCGCCGAGGTCGGCCAGATGGTCGCCGAGGGTGACGAGCTCGTGATCCTCGAGTCGATGAAGATGGAGATCCCGGTGCTCGCCCCGGTCTCCGGCACGGTCGCGGAGCTGCGCGTGGCGCCCGACGACCAGGTGCAGGAAGGCGATGTCATCGCCGTGATCGACGACACGTGATCCACATCGAGCGACGCGGCACGGTCGCTCTCGTCACGATCGACCGCCAGGAACGTCGCAATGCCGTCGACGCCGAGGCGCTCGGCGAGCTGCTGGCTGCGGTCGACGGAGCCGCCGATGCACGCGTGCTCGTGCTCGTGCTCACGGGCGCGGGTGGCCATTTCTGTGCCGGCGCCGACCTGACCGGCGTCGAGGGGCCAGGGTTCGCACGCGTGCTCCGGCGGGTGCTCGACGCGCTGGCCGAGGTGCCGTTCGTCACGATGGCCGCGGTCGACGGCGCCGCCCTCGGCGCCGGCATGCAGCTCGCGGCCGCGTGCGACCTGCGCGTGTCCACCCCCGACGCCCGCTTCGGCATCCCTGCCGCCAAGCTCGGGCTGATGGTCGATCACTGGACGGTCCAGCGCGTCGCACTGCTCGCGGGCCACGGCCCGGCGCGGGGGATGCTGCTGGCGGCCGAGACGCTCGACGGCGCCGAGGCCCTGCGCCTCGGGCTGGTCCAGCGTCTCGGGGGACTGGAGGAGGCGCTGTCGTGGGCCGGCGAGCTGGCGGTGCTGGCGCCGCTCACCATCGCCGGCCACAAGCTGATGCTGCGCCGGCTCGAGCAGTCCGTCGGCGGCGAACCCGACGTGCGGGCCGCGTTTGGGCGCGCGTGGGCGAGCGAAGACCTGGCGGAGGGC
>VAXF01000272.1:0-316 GCA_005888395.1 Actinomycetota bacterium
GGGCTGACCGCGTCCTCGCGGTTCTGGGGGTTCTTGACCATGTTCGCCCACGCCTCCGGCGTGTACGCCACCTGCAGCAGGTAGTGCGGCATCGGGGCTCCTTTCTGAAGGCTGACAAGATCTCCGGGGAATGCCTAACGGACTCGTACCCCGAATGCCAGCGGGCGCGGAGATCGGCGTCTTCGGCGGATCGGGGTTCTACTCGTTCCTCGACGACGTGCGTGAGGTGACCGTCGACACGCCGTACGGAGCGCCCTCGGGGCCGGTTCACGTCGGCGACATCGAGGGACGCTCTGTCGCCTTCATCCCGCGGCAC
>VAXF01000272.1:424-3609 GCA_005888395.1 Actinomycetota bacterium
GACTTTGTCGTCTGCGACCAGCTCGTCGACCGCACGCGTGGCCGTGCCGACACCTACTACGAGGGGCCGCAGGTCCATCACATCTCGCTCGCCGACCCCTACTGTCCCGAGCTGCGTACGGCGCTGGCGAGCTCGAGCGCCGCGGAAGGCCTCACGGTCCACGAGCGCGGAACCGTGGTCGTCGTGGCCGGGCCTCGTTTCTCGACGCGCGCTGAATCGCAGTCCCACCGGGCCGCCGGGTGGGACGTCGTGAACATGACGCAGTACCCCGAGGCGACGCTCGCGCGCGAGCTCGGCATCTGTTACGCGACGGTCGCCGTCGTCACCGACTACGACAGCGGGCTCCATGGCGTTGCCGAAGTCGAGCCGGTCACGATGGAGCAGATCTTCCGCGTCTTCGAGGCCAACCTCGAACGGCTGCGTGCCGTGCTCTTCCGGGCCGTCGCGGCCGTGCCGCTGGTGCCAGCGTGCGAGTGCCACGCCGGGCTGGACGAGGCCCGGCTCAGCCGCGGTTGAGGCCGGTGCGCGTGTACTCGACGACCGCGATCTGGTCGGCCGGGTTGGGATAGCGGCGCACCACCGCACCACCCGACAGCCGCGGGCCGACCGCGCCCTCGCCGTGCGCGCCATGGCACGTGGAGCAGTTGGCCGCGAAGACCTGCTCGCCGACCACGAGCGGGTTGGCAGCTGCCGCTGCGGGGGCCGCCGGCTTCGCCGTGGGTCGGTAGGCGAACAGCAGCACGACGAACGTGGCGGCCGCCAGCAAGGCGACGAGCTCGAGCGCGTTGACCACTCGCTTCAGCACGTCAGATCTTCGGAAAGCCGACGGTGCGGAAGAACCACAGGGAGCTCGTGAGCCAGATGCCGACCAACGCGCTGAACACGACGCCGCCCACCGTCGGGAGGACCCACCCCGGGAGGTTGCGGGCGCGGACCACGACCATCTTGGCTGCGAACGCCCCGTAGAAGAAGCAACCGAGGATCGAGTGGACGAACCGACGGGTCTGGTCGGCGTGCGACTCGAACCCGAGCGACCAGAGGCAGTGGTACGCGACCGGAAGGCTGAACATGAAGGCGAGCGTGCCGCTGAGACGGTGGACGTCGCCGAGCCATGGCGGCGCGACGCGCGGCACGTTGATCTTCCCGTACATGCGCAACGCCGTGAGGATCTGCACGAGGGCGAGGGCGACCACGACGGTGGCGAACCAGGCCTTGAGGTTGAGGGTCGCGGTGAAGAAGAGCGTGAACAGGGCGTGATGGGTCGGGTCGTGGAGACGGCCGTAGACCCCGAGGGACACCGCCACCGCCCCGCCGACGAGCAGGGCGGCGATCAGGCGCCGTTCGACGGCTGCTACATCAGGCCGTGATCCTGCAACCATCCCTGGGCCAGCTTGTCGGGGTCTTCCTTGTCGATTAACGCCCGCTTGTTGAGGTTCGTCAGGTCGGTCGTGGTGAGCTTGGCCGACACGTCGTCGAGCACGGACTTGACGTCGTTGGTGGCGACCTTCGTGCGGATGACGGGCACCACCACGTCGGCGTTCTGGAGGTGCTTGTCGTCGTCGAGCACCACGAAGCCCTTGGCCGGGATGGCGCCGTCGGAGGAGAAGATGAGCCCCACGTCGATGTCGCCCTTCTCGAGCGCGCCCTTGGTCAGCGGGCCGCCGGGGTCGAGGGGCCGGAAGGTCTTGAACTTGATCCCGTAGACGCGCTCGAGGCCGGCGGCGCAGAACGGCCGCGTCGGGCACTCGGGCGGGCCGCCGAGCGTGAGCTGGCCGGCGACGGACGTGAGGTCGGACAGCTTGGCGAGGTGGTACTTGTCGGCGGTGGCCTTCGTGACGGCGAAGGCGTTCTCGTCCTCGGCCTTCGACGGCTCGAGCGCCTCGAGGCCCTTCGGCGCCAGGCGCTCGTTGAGCTTGGCCACTGTGGCGGCGGCGTCGGGCGACGCCTCACCCGCGGCCTTGTTCACGAACTCGAGCTCGGTCGCGGCGTAGCCGGGGTACAGGTCGATGTCACCCTTCTCCAGCGCGGGCTCGACGATCTCGCGCGTGCCCAGGTTGGCGCGCACGTGGGTCGTGTAGCCCCGCTGCTTGAGAGCGCCGGCGTAGATGTCGGCGAGGATGGCGCTCTCGGGGAAGTTGAAGGCGCCGATCGTGATCGTGCCCTTGGCGGCGGTCGTCGTGCTGGACGCCTTGGTGGTCTTGCTCGACTTGCCGCACGCGGCCGCAGCGAGGGCCACGACCACGAGAGCCGCGGCAAGGACCCGTCCCCTCCGATGAGTCAGCATTGGCATCCGCATTCCTCTCTGTCTCAGCGTGGGACCGGCAGGGGTGCGGAGGTGGGGTACGAGCCGGCCACGGCGTCGTCTGGTGCGCGCCGACCTCTCGGTGTCAGCCGTCGCTGCACGCTAGCCAACGCCACCTCGGTGAGCACGGCCAGCATGGCCACGAGCAGGGCCCCTGCGAACACCTGGACATCGTCGCGCTGGGCCAACCCGTCGACGATGAAGCGGCCGAGGCCGCCCCACGAGGTCTCCGCCGCAAGCGTGGCCGTAGCCACCACCTGCACGGCCGAGGTCCGGATGCCGGCCATCACGAGGGGCAGCGCGAGCGGCAGCTCGACCCTCCACAGGAGCTCCCAGCCCGTCATGCCCATCCCCCGGGCCGCCTCCCTCACGTCGGCGTCGACGTCGCGCACACCGACGTACGAGTTGGTCACGATCGGCGGGATCGCCAGCGCGACCAGGGCGACGAGGGCCGGACGGGCGCCGAACCCCGGCCAGCCCCGCAACCCGAAGATGGTCGCGAACAGCACCAGCACGCCGAAGGACGGGACCGCCCGGCCGATGTTGGTCACGTTGAGAGCGACGACACCACCGCGGCCCCGATGACCCAGGCCCACGCCGATCGGTATCGCGACGATCAGGGCGACGAGCATGGCGCCGCCCGACATCGCCAGGTGCTCGGTGACGCGATGGGGCACGCCGAAGGCACCGTGCCAGTGGGACGCGGTCGTGAACCAGTGCCACACCTGGACGAGGAAATGCACGCTCAGGCCCGCCTGACCCGCGCCCACGGCGTCAGCAGTCGCTCGAGGGCGAGCAACACGACGTCGGCGGCCACAGCCAGCACCACCGACCCGACGAGACCGACCACGAGCGGAGTGCGGAAGTCACGGATCAGGCCCTC